>DATCIC010000179.1:0-3655 GCA_036508025.1 Rhodoferax sp.
GTGGTGTCGCCAATCATCAAAGTGCGCTGAGGTGCGACATCAAACTCGCGCATCAGTTCCAACAACATGCGCGGGTCAGGTTTGCCCGCCGTTTCATCTGCCGTGCGTGACGCATCGAACAAGCCCTTGAGTTCTACCGCCTGCAAGGCATCATCCAGGCCACGCCGATTCTTGCCGGTGGCCACCGTCAGCCAGTGCTGGCTCGTCTTCAAATCTGCCAGCAGCGACAACACGCCCTCAAACAAGCTGATATCACTTTGGCGCGCCAGATAATGGTGGCGGTAACGTGCGCCCAACTGGGAGTATTTCTCCACCGGCACGTCCGGCGCCGCGTGCGCCAAGGCCTCCATCAAACCCATGCCGATCACATAGGCCGCGTCCTTGTCGCTCGGCACCGCGCCGCCAACGTCACGCACGGCGTTTTGAATGCAACGCGTGATGATGGCCGTGGAGTCAAACAAGGTGCCGTCCCAGTCGAAGGCAATCAAGTCGAACTGGCGGACTCTGGTGGTCTCAGGATGAAGAAGGTGCAGCATGGTCGGAAAAAGCTTCAAGTTCAGTGGGTAGAGGAGCCAGCAGTTCCAGTCGCTCGCCGCTGGCGGGATGGTTGAACTGCAAACGCCAAGCATGCAAAAACATGCGTTTGAGGCCGGGCCGTGGCCCGGACTGCAGTAATTTTTTATTCAGGCCAAAGTCGCCATATTTGTCGTCGCCTGCAATCGGGTAACCCTCGCTGGCGAGATGAACCCGGATTTGATGCGTGCGCCCGGTCTTGATGGTGACTTCAAGTAAGGTAAAAGCCGTGGACTGGCTGGCCCGGATTTTCACCAGAGTGACCGAGGGCATGCCTTCGGGGTCGTCGCGGGGCACCACCTTGACGCGTCGTTCACCCTCGCCCGCACTGCCGTCCTTGCCTGGCAGCAGGTATTTGTAGAGCGGCTTGTCCAGCACTTTCTTGTTGGCGGGCCAGCGCCCTGCCACCAAGGCCAGATAGGTCTTGCCGGTCTCGCGCTCGCGAAACTGGCTTTGCAGCTTCGTCAGGGCGCTGCGTTTTTTGGCAATCAGCAAAATGCCACTGGTGTCGCGGTCAAGCCGGTGCACCAGTTCCAGAAACTTGGCCTCGGGCCTGGCCATGCGCAATTGCTCAATCACGCCAAAGCTCACGCCCGAGCCTCCGTGCACGGCCACGCCGGCTGGCTTGTCGATCACCAGCACATGTTCATCTTCAAACAAAATGGGAAAGTCCCGCGCCGGCGCTCCACGCGCCGTGCCTTGCGCCATCGCCTCGGCTTTTTCCGCCACCCGCTCGGAAATTCGTACCGGCGGCAAACGCACGATATCGCCCGTTGCCACCCGTGCATCGGCAGAGGCACGACCTTTGTTCACCCTGACCTCGCCACTGCGGATGATGCGATAGACATGGGTCTTGGGCACCCCCTTGAGGTGGCGCATCAGAAAATTGTCCAGGCGCTGCCCGGCCGAGTCTTCATCGACGCATATCGTTGTGGCTTGGGGTAACGGCGGGGCGGGTTTGCCCCCTATAATGTGTTTCACTAGCGAAGAGCTGTAAGTGCTTGATTTAACGAGAAGTTAATTCATAACTGAGGTGGAGTTTAGTTCACCCGCACGGAGCAGCGCCGCCAGAAGGTCGATACCTCCGATTGCCCATGCCCGCAAACCGCAAGCCAGATGCTTGCGGTGGCCTGCAAGACAAACGGTCAAGACGACGCTTTGAAACCCTGATACGGAATACCCCAAGGTCACAGACAGTTTTGCCTGTGACCGGAATGAAACGAGATGTTTGTGTTGCTGAGCCTGATTCACCGCTGCCTAGGGCGCGTTTGCGCGCCGCGTTTTGGCATGAATTGGCCGTTAGCGCCCACACAATGGGCGCATAAAGCTATTTATTTAATAGCAAATTCACAATCCAAACAACCCGTTCCCCTCCACGCGCCTACACCCGGACTTTTTGCTTAAGTCCTGGTTCTCCGGCTTTTTCCTCCTCAATTCAAAGCGTCAGTTCCGGTATCAATGGCTCGTCAAGAGCTTGTTTGTTATTTTGAATTGAAGGAATGCTCCCCATGAAACGGATGCTGATTAACGCCACGCAGGCTGAAGAACGCCGCCTGGCCATTGTCGATGGACAAAAACTCCTCGACTACGAAATTGAAATTGAAGGCTGCGAACAGCGCAAGGGCAACATCTACAAAGCCGTCGTCACCCGCGTCGAACCCTCGCTGGAAGCCTGTTTTGTCGATTACGGTGAAGACCGGCACGGCTTTTTGCCGTTCAAGGAAATTTCCCGGCAATATTTTCAACAAGGCGTGGCTGTCGGCCAGGCCCGCATCCAGGATGCCATCCGTGAAGGCCAGGAACTGCTGGTGCAAGTGGAAAAAGAAGAGCGCGGCAACAAAGGCGCGGCGCTGACCACCTTTGTGTCGCTCGCTGGCCGCTACGTAGTGCTGATGCCCAACAACCCACGCGGTGGCGGTGTGTCGCGCCGCATTGAAGGCGAAGACCGGGCCGACCTGAAAGAAGCCCTCGATCAGCTTGAATACCCCAACGGGATGAGCATCATTGCCCGCACCGCCGGCATTGGCCGCAGTGCGCCCGAGCTGCAATGGGACCTGAACTACCTGCTTAAATTGTGGGCCGCCATAGATGGCGCCGCCAAGGGTGGCAAGGGTGCCTTCCTGATTTACCAGGAATCGTCGTTGGTGATCCGCGCCATTCGCGATTACTTCAACAACGACATCGGCGACATCCTGATCGACACCGACGACGTGTTTGACCAGGCCCAGCAGTTCATGGCCCACGTGATGCCCGAACACGCTGACCGCGTCAAGCGCTACCGCGATGACGCGCCGCTGTTCAGCCGCTTCCAAATCGAGCATCAAATCGAATCGGCCTACGCCCGCACCGTGCAATTGCCCAGCGGCGGCGCCATTGTGATTGACCACACCGAAGCGCTGGTGTCGGTGGACGTCAACTCGGCACGCGCCATCAAAGGCAGCGACATCGAAGAAACTGCCACCCGCACCAATTTGGAAGCGGCTGAAGAAGTGGCGCGCCAGATGCGCCTGCGCGACCTCGGTGGCTTGATCGTGATCGACTTTATCGACATGGAAGAAAGCCGCAACCGCCGCGACGTGGAAACCCGCCTGCGCGACTCGCTGCGGCAAGATCGCGCCCGCGTGCAATTTGCCACCATCAGCAAATTTGGTCTGATGGAGATGAGTCGCCAGCGCCTGCGTCCCGCTTTGTCAGAAGGCGCCTCCATTCCCTGCCCACGTTGCGGCGGCTCCGGCCACATTCGTGACACGGAATCGAGCGCCTTGCAGATCCTGCGCATCATTCAGGAAGAATCTCTGAAAGACAACACCGCCTCGGTGCTGTGCCAGGTTCCGGTTGAGGTTGCCTCCTTCTTGCTCAATGAAAAACGGGCCGAGATTGCAAAAATCGAGCTCAAGCAACGCATCAACGTCCTGATGGTGCCCAACAAGACACTGGAAACCCCCAACTACAAGCTGGAGCGTCTCAAGCACGATGACCCACGCCTGGACAACATCAAATCGAGCTACAAGATGGCCGATCAGATGGAAGACGCCACGGCGGTGACACGCCGCTCGCAGGAGCCCACCAACAAGCAGACCCC
>DATCIC010000180.1:0-2046 GCA_036508025.1 Rhodoferax sp.
GCGCGGGCTGGGTTGGGCTCGTTTTCATTTTGACCCTCCTTTTGGTTTGCCCGGTTTCGCAACTGGTTTCACATCCGCCTTGCGGATCAGCCCCATGTCCACACGTTCCTGTGCCAGTTGCGCTTTCTCCGCTTTTTCCTGCCCGATGATTTTCACCGACGCGATTTCTTGCACCGCAAACTCGGCGCGCAACACGGCGATCTGCGCTTCCAGCGTCGTGCGCTTGCGTTCCAGTTCGATCCGCCGCAGCTCAACCTCCTGATTGCGCATGAGCAGCGCGGCTTTCTCTTGCACCTCTTGCGCCAGCCGTGCCGCGCCGGTCAGCACGCCCCCCGGACCGACGTACACATCGTGCAATTCCACGCCGTGATCGGTCAGCAGGAACTCGCGAATCTGGTTCGAGTGCGCCATGCCGCGCGATTTCACGATGGAAATGGCGCGATTGCGCTCGCCGCCGAGTTCGATGTCGCGCAGTAACAGCGAGGTGTCCATCAGAGGTGACATGGCAGCGTCTATCTCCTCGAGCGAGCCGCCACTCGCAGCAAAACTGGTTACCAGGAGGGTGATCTGCTTCATCTTCAGGGAATCCACCAGCCGTATCAACATCGCTTTGACTTCGGTCTCATTGCCTCCGATGACGAAACTGGTCATCGGATCCAGAATCACGACCTGCGGTTGGAAGGAATTGATGGATTTGTGCATCATCGCCAGGTGTATTTCCAGGCCCACAAGCGTGGGGCGGCGCTCCTCAAACTGGAGCAGGCCCTTGCGCACCCACGGTTCCAGGTCAATTCCGATGGAACGCATGTTGCGCATGATCTGGTTCGAAGATTCCTTCAAGGGAAAATAAAGGACGCGCTCGCCGCGACGGCAGGCCGCCGCGGCAAAGTGCGCGGCGAGACTGGTCTTGCCGGTGCCCGCCGTGCCAGAGACCTGCACGCTGCTGCCGCGGTAATAGCCGCCGCCCAGCATGGTGTCGAGGCGCGCAATGCCGCTGGGGATTCGATCAGTGGAGACAATGTACGGTATGCCGAGCGACGAGATAGGCAGCACCAAAATGCCGTCTTCGTCAATCAGAAATGGAAAATCGTTCGTCTCGTGCATCGAGCCGCGGTACTTGACCACACGCAATCGCCGCGAGACAACTTGGTCCTGCACGCGATGGTCGAGCACGATCACGCAGTCAGAGACATACTCTTCCAGGCCCTGGCGCGTCAGCGTCTCGTGGCCGCGTTCGGCGGTGATGATGGCCGTCACGCCTTTTTCTTTCAGCCAGCGAAACAGGCGGCGCAGTTCGGCGCGCAGGATGCGCGGATTGGGCAAATCGGCGAACAGTGACTCGATGGTATCCAGCACCACGCGTTTGGCGCCGATGGAATCAATGGCGTGCCCGAGGCGAATGAACAAGCCTTCCAGATCGAATGCGCCGGACTCTTCAATTTCGCTGCGCTCGAAGTACACAAAATCCAGCACCATCTTTTTACGGGCGATCAGGTCTTTCAAGTCGAACCCGAGCGAGCCGACGTTTTGGGTCAGGTCTTCGGCCGTCTCTTCGAACGCCATAAAGACGCCCGGCTCGTTGAACTGCGTCGCGCCGTGCACCAGAAATTCCATGGCGAGCAGCGTCTTGCCAGAGCCCGCGCCGCCGCAGACCAGCGTCGTCCGACCTTTGGGCAATCCGCCGCCGGTGATTTCGTCCAGCCCCTGGATACCGGACGGCGTTTTGGGGAGTTGCGGTCTGGATTTTTGTGCTGGCCGGGATTTTGGTTTTGGCTTGGATTTTGATACTGGCTTGAGTTTCGTCATGATTGACCTTCCTTTTGACCATCAGCTTCTGCACTAGGGTAACGCGGTGGCTGGCCGGTCTGGCCCAACAATTCGTTCACTTCATGTTTAAGGTCAAGGATGCGCATCTCCCGGCCCGACATGGCCTCGTTCCAGCGCTGCAGTTCATTGAACTGTTCGGCAAGTTTGGCTTCCGCCTGCTTGCGCTCGGTGATGTCCCAGGCGATGCCGCTGATCCTCGCCGGTCTGCCCTTGTCATCG
>DATCIC010000181.1:0-5463 GCA_036508025.1 Rhodoferax sp.
TGCCCGTGGCGTTAGAGCCAAAGCGTGCCAGGTCAGAGTCCTGACCGAGAAAGCTCGACGTTGAGGCTTGCCCGCCGGTGTTCGAATAAGAGCCGGTGTTGAGCACCAGAATCTTGAGCGGTGTGCCGCTCATCAATATCCGCGACAGCGCGCCAAAGCCGATGTCGTAGGTGGCGCCGTCGCCGCCGATGGTGATGACGGTGGGCATCAGGCCCAGCTCAGCCACGCTGAACTGCTCCCACGACAACATGCGCAAGTCAGCGTCGTGAGTTGACGCGTCGTAAGCATCGGCCAGCTCCAGCCGTGCCAGGCGCAGCGCGCGCACGTCGCCGACAGTCTGCGCCGCAATGCCCTCAAAAATACCTTTGGCCAGTGGTTGTGCGTCCTGGAAAAGGCTGTTGACCCACGGGTCTTTGAAAGCGTTGAACGGAAACGTGGACGCGTAAACACTGCTGCAGCCGGTCGAATTGGCCACCACCGTGCCGGCCGGACCGTTGCCGGTGGGGCCGCTCTCGTACAAATAAAGCCTCTTTTCCAGCGTGCTGATGAGGGAGCCAAGGCGTTGATGGCGCTCGGCGTCAGGCTCGGCCAGCGCCGCCTGCTTGTCACTCAAGCGGGCAATCAGGCTCTCCAGCTCATGGATATGCTCGCGCTGACGTTTGTCGGCAATAGCATGGCTGGTGGCCATGACCAGACGAGTGGCAGTCACCTCGCCACAGCCACGGCAGGCACCGTGCCCGCCGGTGGTGCTGTAGTAGTTGGCGCGGTCGAGCAGCAGGCGCTTGATCTCGCCACCGGGCTTGATCGCATCGGCCACAAAGCGCGCCGGTGTGTTGGGCGTCTTGCTCATGAAATCAAAGCGCTGTTGCAGCGTTTGCAACAGGGCTGCATCCTGTTCGCGGGTGACCAAGGCACCCGGGCCGCACACCTCCACACATTCGAGGCAGCCGGTGCATTTCCACGGATCAACGCTGACACCGTAGAGAGCGCCGCTGCCCGGTTTGGCCTTTTCCATGGCATCAAAGAAGGGCCGCGTGCGCGCCACCGGATAGAGCGCCAAGGCGTCGATCAGCTTGCTGAAGTTGCGCAGCACGGTAACGTTGTCGGTCTCAAGACTGGTCGCCGCCTCGGCCACCAACTCATGGAACGGCCGCGCTTGTTTGCTCTGGCGGTAGCCCTCACGCACGGTTTCGGCCAGCGCATAGACATGGCCGCGCATGAGCTCACGCTGGGCCGCAGGCAGGTCGAGTTGGTCAATGCCCGTGCGCAGGAGATCGTGAATCTCATGCACGCTGTTCGGAATGGCACCGTCCGGGCAGACCAGGGCGCACTCCATGCAGCCGGTGCACAAATCGGCCTTGAACTCGGGCACGCTGCGACGAAACAGCCCTTTGTCCTTGGCGCTGGCGGTACCCGCTGGCATGAACAAGCCGGTGCCGGGCAGCACCGGGGCTTCACCAATGGCGCCTTCGCGGAACGGGTTGAGCACCATGTCGTCGTAATAGCCACGGTCAAACATGCCCGCGCAGCTTGAGCTGCCTGCGCTCTGGCACATGGACGCCGACAGCGATACATCGTGAATGGCAATCAAAGCGGGCTTGGCGTCGATACGGGTGAATGCATCCAGCGCGTAATCCACTTTTTGCGTCGCCTCAATACCCTCGCGGATGACCGCCATGTTGCCGTCGATCACCGCGCCGCCCTTGCCACCAAACTTCTTGGCGATTTGCTGGCGGACTTTTTCCAGGATCACTTCCGGGGCCGCGCCTGCTGCCACCTGACTGACGTGACCAGCGACAGCACCGATAAAGGCAATACCCATCATGCGGGTTGCCAGTTCTGGCGTCGGCGCATGTTTCTTGGCCACGGAAAAGGCATCAATAATGAAGAAGTTGATGTGGCGCGCACGAATGGTCTTGCGCGCCTGGGCCGGCAGCTCTTGCCAGACTTCCTCAGAAGACCCATTCGACTGCAGGATGAAGGTGCCACCCTCGACCAGACCGAGCAGCGGATTGGTGTGGCTGAACACCTTGTGATCCGGGGCGATGACGACCTCAACATCCTCCAGTTCGGCGTTGGTGATCTTGACCGGCTCCGGGCTCAGGGTGATGTAGTAGTTGGTCGGTGCGCCGCTCTTCTCGGAGCCATATTTGGGCGCCGACTTGGAGTGCATCTCCAGCACACCGGCCAGGATGTCTGTCAGCAGTTTGCCCGATGCAATCGTGCCGTAACCGCCGACCGAATGGAAACGCACCCGAAAGCCGGCATCGGGCAGCAGCTTCGGGTTGGCCTCGGTTTCAAGCGCCATCAGCTCGGTTTCCGGGTAAGCCAGCTTGAGGCGCGCCTGCAGTTCAGCCACACGCGGCGATGCGGTCTTCGAGAAGAACTGGGAACCCAGATAAATCAAGGGCGCGACCTTGCCGTCTTGCATGTTCTTGAAAGCCGCAATCAAATGGCGTGGCTGCAAATCATGACCGCCCAAACCAAAGATCGCCGTGGTCAGCAGCGGGCTGGCGCTCAAGGGCGGGATTCCGGGGTGGCGCAACTGCACGGCGTTTTCGCGCGCCTTGAACAAGGCCTGCGTCACCAGGCTGGTGAGCGCCGTCTGATCGGATCGCTCCAGCACCGTAACGGCCTTTTTACCCTGGAGCGCTGCGACCAACTCGGCCTCGGGGAAGGGCTGCAGCAGCTTGACGGCGATCAGGCCCACCTTCTGGCCCAAGCCGCGCAGGTGGCTCACCACCGCTTCGACGTCGTCCGTGACCGAACCCAGGCCCACCATCACCGTCTCGGCGTCCTCGCACATAAAGGTCTGCACCGGCGCGTACTGGCGCCCGGAAAGTGCCGCGTATTCGTCCATCGCCTGACGCACGATGGCGGGCACCGCGTTGGCAAAGTGGGTGCGGTGATCGACGGCACCGGCTTGAAAGTCAGCCTGGTTTTGCACCGCGCCGGTCAGTCCCGGGTTATTCACATCCACCAGCGCGGGCACCAATTGGCGCGTGCCTTTCTCAAAGGCATTGACCCACTGGCGCTGCCATTGGCCATGCAATTCTTCGGGCAGCCAGGCCAGCGTCTTGGCGACGAGTTGGCCCGCGTTGTCTTGTTCTACCTTGGCGGCGTTGGCATCAAAAAAACTGTTCAGCTTTGACAGATTGTCTTGCGTCAAGTCAGCCTGGTGGCGCGCCAGATACTGCTGCAACTGGGCCACCCGGCCTTTGGCACCGTAGAGCATCTCCTGCGCCAGCGTCGGCGCCTTGATGCGCCCAGCCGGGTCGCCCAGATACTCGGCCAGCAGCTCGGGCTCAGGCATCAGAGCTTCACACAGCATGTGGCTGGTGGCAAAACCGTCCATGGCATTGGCCACCGGGATCAGAGACAGCGAGGCCACACGGTAAGAAATCGCCGCCAGGTCGGCCGCTTCCTGCGGGTTCGCACCAAACAAAATGGTGTAGCCCGAGGACATCAGGGCATAAACGTCATCATGGCCGGCCATGACGTTGAGCGAATGTTTGGACACCACGCGCGCGGCGACCTGCAGCACAAAGCCGCCGACCTTTTTGCCGACGGTGACGTAATGCGATTCAAGCGCATACAAAATGCCCTGGCTCGACGAGGCATTGGAAATAAACTGCCCGCCCGTTAACGCAGCCCCCAAGGCACCGCTTTGCGCCGAATGCTCGCCCTCTGGACCGAAGAAGAACGGGTGTTTGCCCCAGACATTGAGGCCGCCCTCGGCCCGGAAGGCCTCGTAAATCTCGGCAATTTCGGTTGACGGGGTGATGGGGTAACCAATAACACCGCCGCAGACGTGGTTCATGACGTAGGCGACCGCGCCGTTGCCGTGGATGACGTTGGGGATGCCGGGGTATTTGGCTTGGCTGGTTTTCATTCTGCTGTATGCGTCCGTGTAGTGTCAGTGGATTCCAAGTCCCGAGCCCGTTGATCTGCGTGCGGTTAGCGCAGCAAACATTCCTGCTGGCTCTGGAAACTAAATCAATGAGACATCCTGCCCGGCACCTTGGGAGCACCCGGCAGGAAACCTCGCACGGCGCTTGCCGGAGATTTTCCGGCCGACAAACAGGCAAATGGCTTAACACCCACCCCAAATTAACAGACGAGCAGTTGGGCCGCTCGCCTGTTCGTGAGTCCCAAGTATAAGAAATTCGCTTCTTTCAGAATGGGTAAATCAGCTTAGTATTACGAGCAGATCAAAGTTCTGATAAGTAAATGCTGTTTCTGAGCGGCCAACGGGCAAAAAATACCAGCATCTGGAAATCAAGCAAGGGCTGCCCGGTCTGGCACTGATTTGTTCAGCACGTTTTTACGCGGCTGCCGGGCGCCCGCTGCGACTGAAGACAAATATCCCCGCCACCACCAGCACCGTGCCCGCCGCCACCCAGGCGGTGAAGGGTTCGCCAAGAATCAAGACACCCATCAAAATGGTGGACATCGGGCCGACCATGCCGGCCTGCGCCGCCAGACTGGGACCAATGCGCTCAATCGCCATCATCACCATCAGCACCGGCGCCGCCGTGCACAGCGTGGCGTTGAGTACCGAGAGCCAGATCACCTCGGGCGCCACCAGCGCGGCACTCCAGGGGCGCAGCAGCACAAACTGGCCGATACACAACAGGCAGGCCACGGTGGTGGCCAGCCCGACCAGGCGCAAGGAGCCCAGCCGCTGCACCAGCTCGCCACTGAACGTCATATACAAGGCATAGCTGACCGCACTGAAAAAAACCAGCAAGGCCCCCAACGCCGCGTCACGGCCCAAAAACTGGATCTCGTGGCCAAACACCAGCAGCACCCCGCAATAGCTGATCAGCATGCCCCAGCCCTGCGCACGCTGGATATGTCGCTGGTACAGCAGCAGTCCCAGCAGCAGCACCAGCGTCGGATTCAGGTACAAGATCAGCCGCTCCAGCGAGGCGCTGATATAGGCCAGACCGGCAAAATCGAGATAACTGGCCAGGTAATAGCCGGTCACACCCAAGCCCAGAATGCCCCGCCAGTCCTGGCGCGTCGGCGCCGGCTTGCCGCGACTGGCCCACCAGGCCATCAACGCAAAAATGGGCAGCG
Source organism: Rhodoferax sp. (assembly GCA_036508025.1). Classification (GTDB taxonomy): domain Bacteria; phylum Pseudomonadota; class Gammaproteobacteria; order Burkholderiales; family Burkholderiaceae_C; genus Rhodoferax. The sequence continues at coordinate 5,083 of DATCIC010000181.1, forward strand.
CAAACAACATGCGGTACATGATCAGCGTGACCGCGTCCACCCCATAGCGGTAAGCCAGCTTGACGATGATCGCCTTGCCGCTGAACGCAATCGCGCCCAGCACCGCCAGAGACAATCCAAATGCTATGTTTTTAGGAGCTACTTGTGCAATGGGTACGGGGGCTACAGCCATTATTTATATATATTTGTGAAAACCACACTGAGCCAGTGCAGGTCAGTTGTTTTTAAAAACCTTGTGGTGCAAGCGACGCAAGGACCACCAGACCCCCAGCGCCACCACCGGAATAGCCGCCGCCGCCGTGCTTTCGGCACTCCAGGGCCAGCCCAGCTTGAAGGCGCCCTTGGCCAGGTAACTGACCAGACCGACGATGTAATAGGTAA
>DATCIC010000182.1:0-4150 GCA_036508025.1 Rhodoferax sp.
CACGCGAGGCCTACGGCCAGCTGGCCGAATTGGGCCTGGCGGGCCTCTACATCCCCGAGGCGCAAGGCGGACTCGGCATGGGGCCTGTGGAAGGCATGGTGGTGATGGAAGAGCTCGGGCGCGGCATCGTGCTGGAGCCACTGAACCAGAGCCTGATCGCAGGCGGCGTGCTCAGCGGCTACGCGCCCGAGGCCGTCAAATCCGCCTGGCTGCCAAAAATAGCCAGCGGAGAAGCACTGGTGGTGCTGGCGTATCAGGAGCGCGCCGCTCGCTACCGGCTCAATAGTTTTAAGGCAAAAGCGGCTCAAGCCCCCGTCGGTTATACGCTGACAGCTACTAAAAGTATAGTTCCAGCAGGTGATCAGGCTGACGCTTTCATGGTGCCCGCCCTGCTCAATGGCCAACTGGCCTTGTTTCTGGTGGAGCGCACCGCCAGCGGTGTCAGCACCCAAGGCTACGGCACCCAGGATGGCAGCCGCGCCGCCGAAGTAACGCTGCAAGATGCCCCCGCCACGCTGATCACCCTCGATGGCTTGAGCGCGCTGGAGCACGCCGTGGACATCGGCATTGCTAGCGCCTGTGCCGAAGCCGTCGGCGTGATGGACAAAACCCTGGCCATCACCGCCGAGTACATGAACACGCGCAAGCAGTTTGGCGTGGCCATCGCCAGCTTCCAGGCACTGCGGCACCGCGCTGCGGACATGAAAATGCAGCTCGAACTGGCGCGCTCAATGAGTTTTTATGCCGCGCTCAAACTCAATGCCCCAGCGCCCGAGCGCCGCGCCGCGATGGCGCGCGCCAAGTACCAATTGGGCAACTCCATGCGTTTTGTTGGCCAGCAAGCGGTGCAACTGCACGGCGGCATTGGCGTCACCGATGAATACATCGTGAGCCATTACTTCAAAAAACTGACCCAACTGGAAATGACGTTTGGCGACAGCTTGCACCATCTGGGTGAGGTGTCTGCCCGGATGCAGGACACGGCGGGGGTGTTTGCTTGATGTCTGCTTGAGCTTGAGAACCGGTCCGAACCAGCTTTGACCGCAGACAAATGGAACACGGCACGGCTTAAGCTGTGCCGTGTTCCCGTCATGACAAGAGGGTCATGCGGACCAGTCCTTCTAATCCGGAATCACGGCGCCAATCACCGCGCCAGTGGCCTTGACGCCGGTCGACACGACGGTGGCCGCCACCGTCACGACCGCATCAGCAACGGCTACGACTGCACACCCGGAGCACATCAGAACGGTGATGACGATCACGACTTTTTCCACTGCATCGACAACTCGTCTCATTTAAATTCTCCGGATATTTAAGTTGTGATTATCGGGCGCCACTGCTCGTGCGCTTGCGCCTTCCTGCCATAAACTACCAGCGAATGTTTCATTTTTTACAGCCTGGGAAATACCATGTTCAGAGGAATTCTCATCACCAAAGACGATGCCGGTTATAAAGCCGCGCTCCAGACCATCGACGAGACCGTGCTGCCTGCGGGCGACGTCACGGTCCAGGTCGAATGGTCCACGCTCAACTACAAGGATGCGCTGGCCATCACCGGAACCTCTCCGGTGGTGCGACGCTTTCCCATGGTGCCAGGCATCGATTTCGCGGGTACCGTGCTTGAAAGCACCAACGCAGCCTGGCAGGCGGGTGACAAAGTCATCCTGAACGGCTGGGGAGTGGGAGAAACCCATTGTGGCGGTCTGGCTGAAGTGGCGCGTGTCAAGGGCGAGTGGCTGCTGGCGTTGCCGAGCAACTTCACAACCCGCCAGGCCATGGCCATCGGCACGGCCGGCTATACCGCCATGCTGTGCGTGCTGGCGCTGGAAAAGCATGGCATCCGCCCCCTGGACGGCGAGATTCTTGTCACGGGCGCGAGCGGCGGCGTCGGCAGTGTCGCCATCGCTGTGCTGGCCAAGTTGGGCTACACCGTGGTCGCGTCAACCGGACGCCAGGGCGAGGCCGACTATCTCAAGGCGCTGGGCGCCAGCCAGGTGATTGACCGCAGCGAACTATCAAAACCCGGCAAAGCGATCGGCAAGGAGCGCTGGGCCGGTGTGATTGACAGCGTGGGCAGTCACACACTGGCCAATGCCTGCGCCACCACAAAATACCGCGGCGCGGTGGCCGCCTGCGGCCTCGCGGGCGGCATGGACTTCCCGGCCACGGTGGCGCCCTTCATCCTGCGCGGCGTGACCCTGTACGGCATCGACAGCGTCATGGCCCCGCTTGAAGTCCGACAAGAAGCGTGGCGGCGCCTCAGCCGCGATCTCGACATCAGCAGGCTCGAAGCCATCACCCGTGAAATAGGACTTTCAGAAACCATAGCAGTAGCGACAGAATTACTGGAAGGCAAAGTGCGCGGCCGTGTGGTGGTTGATGTGAACCGCCAATAGGAAACCGGGCCGCAAGGCCCAATATCCCGCAAAAATGTCGCTTATTCTGGATTGATTTCAAATGACCCTGCGCATCAGCCTCTAGGTCATCGCCGCCTCCCTCATGGCTGCTCATTTTTTCAGGATGAGCAACTTTTTTGTGCTTGGCCTGTGTTTGGCAACACCCCTGCTGTTTTTGTACAAAAGCCGCTGGAGCCTTTTTTTGTTGCAGTTCGCGGCCTATTGCGCAACCGCGACTTGGCTGGGCACAGCCGTTCAACTCGTCCAGTTTCGACAGCAAATCGACCGCCCCTGGACGGCTGCGGCCATTATTCTGGCTTCCGTCGCCCTGTTCACGCTGATGACGGGTGTTCTGCTCAACGCCCGCGGCATGCGTGAGCGTTACCCTTTCTAGCCCGTTCCAACACGCCAAATAACGCTGGGCGAAATTCATCTGGCTATAATTTGTCATGCAGCCTTACAGATAAATTGGAGCCCTGATGATTGATCCGCTAGAGCGACCGTCTTCTCTTGTGGAGCGCGTCGTGCACAAACTGCAGGCCGAGATTCAGTCCGGCGTCTACGCGGCCAACACACGGCTACCGGCCGAGCAAACGCTGGCCGACAACTTCAAGGTCAGCCGCCCGGTCATCCGGGAGGCCATTGCCCGACTCAAGGTCGATCACATTCTGGTGACGCGCAAGGGCTCGGGGGCCTATGTGTCAGACAACCCGGTGGGCAACGCCTACCGGCTGGCGGACAGCAGCCAGGCGGGCGGGTCAGATATCAATTTTCAGCACGTCTTTGAGTTGCGTTATTGGGCCGAATGTGCAGCGGCCGAACTCGCAGCGCTACAGCGCACCCCGAACGATTTGCTGGCCATGCGCTGCGCGCTCGATGACATGGATCGCAGCGCGGACGACTTTGCGGTTGCCGGTGTGGCAGACCTTGCCTTTCATCGCGCTATCGCGATTGCCACCGGCAACCCCTATTTCTCGGGTTTTGTTGACTTTCTGGCGCACCAGTTGCTTGAAACCCGACGCTTGGCGTGGGAAAACTCGGCGCAGCGCGCGGTCGGGCCATCACCCGCACAACAAGAGCACCGATTGATCCTGGCGGCCATCGTCGCCGCTGATCCCAAAGCGGCGCGCGAGGCTGCGTGCGCGCACTTGCTGAGCGCCGCCAAACGACTTGGACTGACCTTGTCGTTCAACGCTCTGGCGTCCGCAACTTATCCGCTGGAGGACGCGGCCCATGGAGCGCGTTGACTGCGTCGTGATCGGTGCCGGCGTGGTGGGCCTGGCCGTGGCGCGCCGCCTGGCGCAGGACGGGCGCGAGGTGATGGTGCTGGAGGCTGCCCACAGCATCGGCACCGGCACCAGTTCCCGCAACAGTGAAGTGATTCATGCCGGCATTTACTATGCACCCAACTCCTTGAAGGCGACCCTGTGTGTGCGAGGCAGGCAGTCGCTCTACGCCTATTGCGAGAGCCGCGCCATCCCCTATCGGCGCTGCGGCAAACTCATTGTGGCAACCAATGCCCGGCAGTTAAGCGCGCTGCAAGCCTTACGGGATAAGGCCTGCGCCAACGGGGTTCTTGATCTGCAGAGCTTGACGGCCGCGCAGGTCAAAGCCATGGAGCCCGATATTTTTTGTCTGGCAGCGCTGCTGTCACCCAGCACCGGCATCATTGACAGCCATGCCTTCATGCTGCAGTTGCAAGCCGATGCCGAGCAGGCCGGTGCCGTGTTTGCCTTTCAGTCGGCCGTTGAGGG
>DATCIC010000183.1:0-7172 GCA_036508025.1 Rhodoferax sp.
CGCGTCATCATCTCCTTGGCGGCCTTGTTGGTGAAAGTCACGGCCAGCACGCCGCCGGGCGTCACCTGCCCGGTTTGCAGCAGCCAGGCGATGCGGGTGGTCAGCACCCGTGTTTTGCCGGAGCCGGCCCCCGCCAGAATCAGCGCATGCTCAGCCGGTAAGGTCACGGCGGCACGCTGCTCCGGGTTGAGATTTTTCAGGAGCGGGGAATCCTGGGCGACCGGTTGTGTAATTGCTGAGAACATCCAAGCATTGTAGAAAGACCCGGATCCATGGTTTCGTGGAATAACTCCGTAGAATCAAGCACCGGGCCCAAGCAATTGCGGCCCGGTTTTTTGTTTCTGCGCTGGAGCTTGGACCATGGAAATTTTTGACTACGACAACATCCTGCTGCTGCCGCGCAAATGCCGCGTGGAGAGCCGCTCTGAATGCGATGCCAGCGTCGAGCTGGGTGGGCAACGCTTTCGCATCCCGGTGGTTCCCGCCAACATGAAGACGGTGGTCGATGAATCCATTTGCGTCTGGCTGGCGCAAAACGGCTATTTTTACGTGATGCACCGCTTTGATCTGGACAACGTGCAGTTCGTCAAGAACATGAAAGCGCGCGGTTTGTATGCATCAATCTCATTGGGCGTTAAAAAACCGGACTACGACACCGTTGACCAGCTACTGGCGCTGGGCCTGGTGCCCGACTACATCACGATCGACATCGCCCATGGCCATGCCGACAGCGTGAAAAACATGATCGGCTACCTCAAAGAGAAAATGCCCACCGTTTTCATCATCGCCGGCAACGTGGCCACGCCGGAGGCCGTGATTGACCTCGAAAACTGGGGCGCCGACGCCACCAAGGTCGGCATTGGGCCGGGCAAGGTCTGCATCACCAAACTCAAGACCGGCTTTGGCACCGGTGGCTGGCAACTCAGCGCTGTGAAGTGGTGTGCCCGCGTGGCGACCAAACCGATCATTGCCGACGGCGGCATCCACGAGCACGGCGACATTGCCAAATCGATCCGCTTTGGCGCCACCATGGTAATGATTGGCTCGATGTTGGCAGGCCACGAAGAGAGCCCGGGCAAGTCCGTCGAAGTGGACGGCAAGTTGTACAAAGAATATTACGGCTCCGCCAGCGACTTCAACAAGGGTGAATACAAGCACGTCGAAGGCAAGCGCATTTTGGAACCCGTCAAAGGCAAGCTCGCTGATACGCTGATTGAGATGGAGCAGGACGTGCAAAGCTCCATCAGTTATGCAGGCGGCAAACGCCTGATGGACATCCGCAAGGTCAACTACGTGACGTTGGGTGGCGACAACGCCGGTGAACACCTGCTGATGTAAGCCACGGCGCTCATCTGAGCGCCATCGGCATCAGCCAGACAAATTGATTGCGTGCTTTGACTATTACCTGGCATTGGAAGACAAACCGCTTTCCCGAGCTATCGCCGAACAGCGCATGCTGGAAAAGCTCCCCGCAGGCATTCGATTTAACGATGACGATGCCCTACAGGCCTTTGAGCGGGTATGGACGGAATTGATTGCGCTCATCAAGGGCGATGCATGGAAGCTGACAGATCAAGCCATCGAGGAATTGCGAGCCAAAAAGTACCCGTGATTGCTGATCTGATAAGGTACCACGACGTCAATCAGATACCGAAATGCGTGTCCCCAAAAGTCCTCCCCGCAGAAATAATCCCGAAAACGAAAAAGCCCTAGAACATCACTGTTCTAGGGCTATCGTTTGGTGCGGCTGGCAGGAATTGAACCCACGACCCCTTGGTTCGTAGCCAAGTACTCTATCCAACTGAGCTACAGCCGCCAAGAAGAAAATTATAGCACGTCATCATTCACCACTGAGAACCCAATCCGCGCAGGACATGATGCAGGCGCAAGGCCCGTGGCAGGCGCTTTGTTTTTTATAGCTTCTAACGACCGTCTGACGGGGGCTAGAGGCCTAAATGGCATAAATCAGGGATGTGTCTTGTTGTAGTTGGCAATGCCATCCATGATTTCCTGCTTAGCCGATTCCGGGCCTTCCCAACCCAAAATCTTGACCCATTTATTGGCTTCCAGGTCTTTGTAGTGCTCAAAAAAGTGCGCAATGGTCTTCAGGCGCAGCGGGTTCAGGTCTTCCGGTTTTTGCCACTTGGTGTAAATCGACAAAATTTTATCGGTGGGCACCGCCAGCACCTTGCCGTCCATACCGGCCTCGTCTTCCATCTTCAAGATACCGATGACGCGGCAGGTCACCACCACGCCGGGAATAAGCGGCACCGGCGTGATGACCAGCACGTCCACCGGGTCACCATCGCCTGAAATGGTCTTGGGCACATAACCATAATTGGTCGGGTAGTGCATGGCCGTGCTCATGAAACGGTCGACAAAAATAGCGCTGGTTTCTTTGTCCACTTCGTACTTGACGGGATCGGCGTTCATCGGGATTTCGATGATGACATTGAAAGCTTCGGGACAATTCTTGCCGGGGGTAACGTTATCGAGGGACATGTTGGCTTCTTTGTATTGAGTTAAGTCAGAAAAATCAGAAAAACCTAAGGATTAACCCTGATTTTACTTACGGGGGACTTGCCTCTTATCAAAACAGGGGGTTTTCACGGTACAGTCCGCGCGTTGGCCAATCGCCTGCATCAGTCCCCGATTGATGTTTCGCAGCGAGGAAGCAACGCAGCGGTGGTGCCGATTGCGTTGCACCCCTACTCAGCGAAACAACAGACAGGAGATTTATATGACAGGCAACCCAGCGCTGATTCTGGCGCTTATTTGTGGACTCATCGCCGTGGGATACGGCTTTTGGGCACGCAGTTGGATTCTTTCCCAGGACGCCGGTAATGCGCGCATGCAAGAAATTGCAGCCGCCATTCAAACCGGTGCTGCGGCCTACCTGGCTCGGCAGTACAAAACCATTGCCATTGTGGGTGTGGTGCTAACCATTTTGATCGCCATCTTTCTTGACTCCTTGAGCGCCGTCGGCTTTGTGATCGGTGCGGTGCTCTCTGGCGCCTGCGGCTTCATTGGCATGAATGTCTCGGTGCGCGCCAATGTGCGCACCGCGCAGGCTGCCACCAAAGGCATTGGCCCGGCACTGGACGTTGCCTTCCGCGGCGGCGCCATCACCGGCATGCTGGTGGTGGGCTTAGGTCTGCTGGGTGTGACTGGATTTTTCTGGTTCCTGGTTGGCAACGGTAATCTGACACCGGATAAAAACCTGGCCCAGTTGCTCAACCCTCTGATCGGCTTTGCTTTTGGCTCCTCTTTGATCTCCATCTTTGCCCGTCTGGGCGGTGGCATTTTCACCAAGGGCGCTGACGTCGGCGCGGATCTGGTGGGCAAGGTTGAAGCCGGCATCCCTGAAGATGACCCACGCAACCCGGCGGTGATCGCCGACAACGTCGGTGACAACGTCGGTGACTGCGCCGGTATGGCGGCTGACTTGTTTGAAACCTACGCCGTCACCCTGATTGCCACCATGGTGCTTGGCGCCCTGCTGATCACCGGTGCGGGAATGAGCGCGGTGGTTTATCCGCTGGCCCTGGGCGCGGTATCGATCGTGGCCTCCATCATTGGCTGCTTCTTCGTCAAGGCCTCGCCCGGCATGAAGAACGTGATGCCAGCCCTGTACAAGGGTCTGGCAGTGGCCGGTGTGCTGTCCTTGATTGCATTCTTCTTTGTAACGCAATGGCTGATGCCTGACAACGCCATCACCGCAACAGGTAGCCAGATGAAGCTGTTTGGTGCCTGTGCCGTGGGCTTGGTTTTGACCGCCGCCCTGGTGGTGATCACCGAGTACTACACCGGCACGCAATATCCGCCAGTGAAGCACATCGCCCAAGCGTCGACCACTGGCCACGGCACCAACATCATTGCCGGTCTGGGCGTCTCGATGCGCTCCACTGCCTGGCCGGTGCTGTTTGTTTGCGTGGCGATCTACACCGCCTACGCGCTGGCTGGTCTGTACGGTATTGCGATCGCAGCAACCTCCATGCTCAGCATGGCCGGTATCGTGGTGGCACTGGACGCCTATGGCCCCATCACCGACAACGCCGGTGGTATTGCTGAAATGAGCGAGATGCCCAAGAGCGTGCGCGACATCACCGACCCGCTGGACGCTGTTGGCAACACCACCAAGGCTGTGACCAAAGGCTACGCCATTGGTTCTGCCGGCTTGGCCGCGCTGGTGCTGTTTGCCGACTACACCCACAAGCTCGACTCCTATGGCAGCCACATCACCTTTGACTTGAGCAACCCGATGGTCATCATCGGCCTGTTCATTGGTGGTTTGATTCCCTACCTGTTCGGCGCCATGGCGATGGAAGCGGTTGGCCGCGCCGCCGGTGCGGTGGTGGTCGAAGTGCGCCGCCAGTTCAAGGAAATCAAGGGCATCATGGAAGGCACCGCCAAGCCTGAGTACGACACTGCAGTCGACATGCTGACCACGGCCGCCATCAAGGAAATGATGATCCCAAGTCTGCTGCCGGTGGTGGTGCCAATTCTAGTGGGTCTGGTCCTCGGCCCGGCCGCTTTGGGCGGCTTGCTGATGGGCACCATCGTGACGGGTCTGTTTGTCGCCATCTCCATGTGTACCGGTGGCGGTGCCTGGGACAACGCGAAAAAGTACATTGAAGACGGCAACTTTGGCGGCAAGGGCTCTGAAGCGCACAAAGCCGCTGTGACCGGTGACACCGTGGGCGACCCCTACAAAGACACCGCCGGCCCGGCCATCAACCCGCTGATCAAGATCATCAACATCGTGGCGCTGCTGATTGTGCCGGTGATGATGAAGATTCACGGCGGCTAGTCCAAGCCCCTCCAAACCAAAAGCCCGCGCCATGCGGGCTTTTTTTATCGCTATAAAATACGTAGCTTGTGACGCTTTATTGACGGTGGTTGCAGCGATTTATGGCATAAGAAATTTGTTTTTTTGACAGAGCACCATGAACCACCCCTTGAGGTCGTCCAACACCTGCAGTTTGATTTCCGTCAAGTCGGCCAAGGCCGGCCTTCATAGAATGATTGACAACTAGATTGCCCAAAGGTGCAGCTTTGAATCCCCACTCTCTCATATCTGGTATTTGCCTGTTGTCGTCAGCGCTGTTGCTAGGCGGCTGCTCCTCCATGTTGCCGCGCGCGAGCAGTGTGTCCTCGCCGTTTCAAAGCTTTGAAGAGGCACAAAACGCGATCGACTCGCTGGTACCGCTGAAAAGCAATTTGAGCACGCTCCACCAGTTGGGCATCGACCCGGTGAAACAGCCCAACATCAACATCCTGACGCACGCCGACATCGTGCGCCGCTTTGTGCCCAGCGCCTTGCTCCAGCGCGAAGATCTCGACCCCGGCGTTTTGGCCTGCCTCGCTGCCCGCGACGCCTGTCGCGGCTGGGAAATCACGGCGGCGCGCATCAAAAAAGAACGCACTGGCAACTTTGTTTCTGACTTCGCCAACTTTTCACGTCGCACCGAGACCACCGGTTGGCGCTTCAACGCGCTGGTTTTACTGGTCAATGACAACGTCGTCTACCGCGCTTGGGGCGGACAACCCCGTGTCAATGAGATCGACGTCCAAACCAACCCATTGGGACCCTTGCAGGAAATTGGCCCCGCCCTGATAAAGACGCATTGACAAGAATTAATGAGTGGGCGACACATTTTTGCCAAACAAGCTAAGCTTTGCTTCAAATTAGCCCCAAAAAATGGAGGAAAGCATGTTCGATTTTCTGAAAAACAAACGCCCGAAAAATCAAGGCCAGCCCAGTGTTGGGCCGGCTTCAATCACGCACAGTGGAACGTCACAGCACAGCGACGTCCGGCGTGAGTTGATCCGGGTAGTTCTCAAAGACACGCTGCGACTTCACGGCATTCCCTTTGACTTGCTCGCCTGCGAGGTCATCATCATCACGCGGGCACCAGGCGACGAACAGTTGCACATTCAGTTGGTCGTGATGAAGTGGAACAAGCAACTACTGCGTTTTGCGTGCGCCCTGCAGCATCAGCTGCTTCTTGGGCTGGATCGATTTGACCCCTCGGTCGATCATTCAAAATACGTTTTTTCGTGGCGTTTTTCGCCCGACTGCGGCTGTCCGTTTACCTTTATGCCCGATCCCAAATCCTGGCTTCCCAACGTCACGCCCCAGGTTGAAGAGGCCGCTGTTTCCGTGCTGGACCGGCGCCGCAGCAGGCGCCCGCCCAAGGCCGCTCCATTGGCCCCCGTGCCAACCGCCCCCGCCAGGGCGCCATCAAACTTTGCACCCAGCCAGAGGAAGCCCCTGCGGTAAGGCCCCATTGGACGTCTGGTTTTAACCAGCGCCGCCCCGACGGCTGTGGGCGCCCAGCCCGCTTGAAGCCATCCTCATCCGCCACGTGAAGCGGGCACAATCGTGCCAGAATCAACGCTCCCCATGTACCAAAACCACCATGACCGACCGTGACACGCCCCGCATTGTGCCGCTGCTTGACTTGCGATCCAGCGCGCTCCTGGTCCCAGCCGCCGCTTATCTGCCAGAGTCGCGCATCACCAGCTCCGGTCGGCTGATCGACACGCTCGGGCGCCCGTTACGCGATCTGCGTATCAGCGTCACCGACCGCTGCAACTTTCGCTGCAACTACTGCATGCCCAAGGCCATTTTTGACAAAGACTATGCCTACCTACCGCACCAGGCGCTGTTGTCGTTCGAGGAAATAACCCGCATCGCCCAAGTTTTTGTGGCGCATGGTGTGCAAAAAATTCGTCTTACCGGTGGTGAGCCGCTGCTGCGCAAAAACGTGGAGCGGCTGGTCGAGCAGCTGGCGGCGTTGCGCACACCAGAAGGCCAGGCACTCGACATCACCCTCACCACCAACGGTTCCCTGCTGGCCCGCAAGGCGCGCGACCTCAAGGCCGCCGGCCTGCAGCGCATCACCGTCAGCCTGGATGGGCTCGACGACGCGGTGTTTCGCAGCATGAACGATGTCGACTTTGCGGTGGCCGACGTGCTGGCCGGGATTGCGGCGGCGCAGGAGGCGGGGCTGGGTCCGATCAAAATCAACATGGTGGTCAAGCGCGGCACCAATGAACATGAGATTCTGCCGATGGCACGACACTTCATGGGCTCTGGCATTGTGCTGCGCTTTATCGAGTACATGGACGTGGGCGCCACCAATGGCTGGCGCATGAACGAGGTACTG
>DATCIC010000184.1:0-6548 GCA_036508025.1 Rhodoferax sp.
TGGACACCACGCTGGATGCGGTGGCGCTGCACCACCACTTCACCTTGCACACCGTGGTGCCCGCGCCGCGCACGGTACTGCAAGGCGTGCGCAAACTGGCCCCCGCGTCGACCTTGCGCCTGGACCCGGACGGCACCGCCACCCAGCAGGTTTACTGGACGCTGAATGCCACGCGGCCTGAAAAAGCGCTGTCTGAGGCCCAATGGCTGGCCGTCACCCGCGCACAACTCGCTCTTAGCGTCAAACGCCGCCTGCTCGCCGCGGACGTGCCAGTCGGCGTGCTGCTCTCGGGCGGCCTTGATTCCAGCCTGCTGGTCGGCTTGCTGGCAACCCAAGTGCCTGATTTGCGCACCTTCTCCATCGGTTTTGAAGACGTGGGCGCAGGCTCGGAAAAGGCCGACGAGTTTGAATACTCGGACCAAATTGCCCAGCACTTTCACACCCGGCATCACCAGTTCAGCATTCCCAACCAAGAGGTGATGCAGCGCCTGCCAGAAGCCGTTGCGCAAATGACCGAACCGATGGTCAGCCACGACGTGATTGCGTTTTACTTGCTGGCGGAACGCGTCTCCAAAGAAGTCAAAGTGGTGATGTCCGGCCAGGGTGCCGACGAGGTATTTGGCGGCTATTTCTGGTACCCCAAAATGGACGCAGCCCAGGGCTCGCCGCTGGAGCGCTTCAGCCAACACTACTTTGACCGCGACCACGCCGAATACCTGCAAATGATCGCCCCCGCGTTTCAGGTGGGTGACGTCACCTCAGCACTGATTGCCAGCGAATTGAGCAAACCACAGGCCGACACTTTTCTGGACCAGGTCTGGCGGCTCGATGCCACCACGCTGATCGTGGACGACCCGGTCAAGCGCGTGGACAACATGCCGATGGCCTGGGGTCTGGAGGTGCGCGTGCCGTTTCTGGACCACGAGCTGGTGGAACTGGCGGCGCACATGCCGCCCGAACTCAAACTCAAGGAAGGCGGCAAATTCCCGCTCAAGGCGATTGCACGCGGGCTGATTCCGGACGCGGTGATTGACCGGCCCAAAGGCTATTTTCCGGTGCCGGCACTCAAGTACGTGCGCGGACCCTTTCTGGAACTGATGCGAGGCATTTTGATGTCGGACGCCTGCATCCAGCGCGGGCTCTACCAGCGCGACTACGTGGACAAACTGCTGGCCGATCCGGAAGCGCCCGAGCACTTCACCCGCATCAACGGCAGCAAGCTATGGCACCTGGCGCTGCTGGAGTGGTGGCTGCAGGTGCACGTGGATAATTTATAAGTGTTTTTGGCCTCTAGCCCTCACAGGACGGGCATAACATGCTCTCTTATTGATAGTCATTATGAGTTTGAAAACGCATGTATACACCGCGGTCCGAGCCCGTTGACTGGCAAGAAGACACCCCGCGCAGCGGCCGCTTCGATGATATCTACCGCGCCCGCTCAAACGCGCTGGCCCAATCGCGCTCGGTTTTTCTGGCGGGTTGCGGACTGCCGGAGCGCTGGCGCGACCGTGATCAATTCACCGTGCTGGAGACCGGCTTTGGCCTGGGGTTGAATTTTTTGACCACCTGGGCCACATGGCTGGCTGACCCGCAAGCCTGCCATACGCTCAACTTCGTCTCGATTGAAGCCTATCCGGTGAGTTTTGAAGACATTTTGCGCAGCACTCAGGCGCTCGCAACGGCCGATGACGCCGCCAGCGACCTGGCCGCACAAGTGCCCTTGCTCGCACAACAACTCGCTCCACTTTGGCCAGGCATCCAACCCGGCCTGAACCAGTGCTCGTTGGCGCAAGGTCGCGTTCAATTGACGCTGTGTGTCGGCGACGTACTGGCCATGTTGCAGCAGTGGCCGGGTAAAGCCGATGCCGTTTATCTGGACGGCTTCAGCCCCGCGGTGAATCCTGACATGTGGTCAAGCACCACCCTGGGCGCGGTAGCGCAGCACTGCCACAGCGGCACTCGGCTGGCCACCTACACGGTGGCCGCTCAGGTTCGCCGCCGCTTCACTGAGCTCGGTTTCAGCGTTGAAAAATGCCCCGGCGTGCCGCCCAAACGCGACCGGCTACAGGTGCATGTGGACCATGCGCTCTCCAAAACAGACTAAAATTTTCGCTTCGGCAAACAAGAAATAAATCAGCCGTACTTCAACCAAGCATTTGAACCCTGTCCTGTGTTGACAAGGGAGGAAAAAATCAAAAACACTAATGAGCCACTGGCGCGTCTTGGCGGCAGGATAGATACCGCTATCGGTGTGCTGACGTTCGGCGTCTGGGCCGTGATGACAGGAATCGCTGTCTTTACGGGGGGTGTACGGGCACCGGTGGTCATCGTCTATCCTGTGCTTATTTTGATGTCTGGTTGGCGGCTCAACGCACGCGCAGCGATGCTGCTGGCCGCCATGACCGTGCTGGCAACTGTTGGTTTATTCCTGGCCGAATCCTGGGGTTTTCTGCCGCCACCGCCGGCCTCATCCATTGAGATTTATTTCGGCGGTCAAATTTTGATGTATCTCCTGTCGGCCGCGCTGGTGGTTTTTGTCCTGCGCGCCGAATCAGGACTGGCCCCCGATGGGCTGAAGCGACGCGCCGTGGGCATTACCCAAGACATCACCGAGCTTAAACAGGCGCAGGCCGCGTTGCAGGAAAGCGAGCAGCGCTACCGCACCATGATCGAATGGACGCCCGAATCGATCCTGGTGCACCGGATGGGAAAAATTCTTTATGCCAACCCGGCCGCGATCAGGCTGTTTGGCGCAGCCGATGCAGCCAGCTTGCTGCGTAAACCAACGGCGGAACTGATTCACCCCGGCGATTTGCACGTCCAGACCGAACGCATGAAAAACATCTATGACCATGTGGCCATCACGCCCATGGTGGCGGCGCGTTTTCTCAGGCTTGACGGCAGTGTGGTCGATGTTGAGGTTCAGGGCACCGCCATCGTCTACGACGGCGAGCCCGCGATTCACGTTTGTATTCGCGACGTCAGCGCGCGCAAGCAGATGGAGGATCAAATTCGTCAATTGGCTTTTTTTGACCACCTCACCCAACTGCCCAACCGGCGTCTGCTCACCGACCGTTTGAGCCAGGCCATGGCCGTCAGCAAGCGCAGCAACTGCTTTGCTGCCTTGCTGTTTCTGGATCTGGATAACTTCAAGCCGCTCAATGACCGGCATGGGCATGCGGCGGGTGATTTGCTCTTGATGGAGGCAGCCGCACGGCTGATGAATTGCGTGCGGGAGGTGGATACGGTGGCGCGCTTCGGCGGCGACGAATTTGTAGTGCTGCTCACTGAACTGGATGCGGGGCAAGCTGAGTCAGCAGAGCAAGCCGCGATCGTGGCAGAAAAGATTCGTGCCAGCCTGTCAATACCCTATCAATTGACAGTCAAGACCAAAGAGAAAGTTGCCACACGGATCGAACATCACTGCACCATCAGTGTTGGCGCGGTGGTTTTCCGGGGTCCCGAGAGCGAGCCCGACGATGTACTCAAATGGGCCGATACCGCCATGTACCAAGCCAAGCAGGCGGGCCGTAATTCAATTCGGTTTTATGCCAGTACCGAACCAATGAGTGATCGCCTACCTTAGGCGTCTTATTCAGGCCAGCGAGCCGCCTTCGTACCAACTCTTGGAGCGGTTCACGATATTCACCACCAGCAGCATCACCGGCACCTCGATCAGCACACCCACCACGGTTGCCAATGCCGCACCGGAATTGAAACCAAACAGGCTGATGGCTGCCGCGACGGCCAGCTCGAAGAAATTGGAGGCCCCAATCAAGGCGGACGGGCAGGCGATATTGTGCTTCTCACCCACCGCGCGGTTAAGCAGATAAGCCAGGCCTGAGTTGAAAAACACCTGGATCAAAATCGGCACCGCCAGCAGGCCAATGATGAGCGGCTGCTTCAAAATGGCCTCGCCCTGAAACGCAAACAGCAGCACCAGCGTGGCCAGCAGTGCGGCAATCGACCACGGGCCAATTTTTTCCATGGCAGCATCGAACGCCGCCTGACCCCGGCCCAGCAGCGGCCTGCGCAAAAGCTGGGCAATGATGACCGGAATCACGATGTACAGCCCCACCGAGATCAGCAGCGTGGCCCATGGCACGGTAATGCTTGATAAGCCCAGCAAAAACGCCACCAGCGGCGCATAAGCCACGATCATGATGCCGTCGTTCAAGGCCACTTGCGACAGGGTGAACAGCGGGTCGCCGTTGGTGAGGCGGCTCCAGACAAACACCATCGCCGTGCAGGGCGCGGCGGCCAGCAAAATCAAACCGGCAATGTAGCTGTCGATCTGATCTGGCGGCAACCACGGTGCAAACAGGTGACGAATAAACAACCAGCCCAGAAACGCCATGCTGAAGGGCTTGACCAGCCAATTCACAAACAGCGTGACACTGATGCCGCGCAGGTGTTTGCCCACCTCGCGCATGGCGGAAAAATCGACCTTGAGCAGCATCGGGATGATCATCACCCAGATCAGCACGCCCACCGGCAAGTTGACCTTGGCCACTTCCATGCGACCAATCGCCTGAAACACGTCTGGCAGCACCTGGCCCAGCGCAATGCCCGCGACGATGCACAAAAACACCCACACCGTCAGATAGCGCTCAAACACGCTCATCGGTGCGCCAGCCGCGCGTTTGCCGGTCACTTCACATTGGGCACTCATGGTTCACGCTCCTTGCTTTGATAATTGTTGTAAGCGTTGCACGCCTACCGGCTCGTCTTTCAGGAGCGGGACCAGCGCATAGCGACTGGCGTGGCGGGTCGCAACGGCCTCAATTTCGACCAGCTCGTTTTGGGCGCGCTGCGTGAGCAAGGGCGATGTCACGGTGGCTGCCGCGACACTGTTGTTGATGACCCAGGCCCAGGGCTCAATGCCGGCGCGACGCAAATCGGTTTGCAGATTGACCGCCTCCAGCACCGGCGTGGTCTCGGCCAGCGTGACGATCAGCACCTTGGTTTGCTTGGGGTCTTGCAACTGCATCATGGGCGTGGTGAAGTGCCTGCCGCTGCTGCCCATCTGGCGCGCTACGTCGCGGTGGTAAGCGCCGGTGGCGTCGAGCAGCAGCAGCGTGTGGCCGGTGGGCGCCGTGTCCATCACGACAAACTTCTTGCCCGCCTCGCGGATCACGCGTGAGAACGCCTGGAACACCGCAATTTCTTCGGTGCAGGGCGAACGCAGGTCTTCTTCCAGCACGGCGCGCCCGGCGGCATCGAGCTTGGCCCCTTTGCTGGCCAGCACGGCGGCGCGGTATTGTTCGGTAACTTCATGCGGGTCGATGCGGCTGACCGTCAGGTGCTCCAGCGTGCCGTCCAGCGTTTCCATCAAGTGCGCCGCTGGGTCGGAGGTGGTCAGGTGCACGGGATAGCCGCGTGTGGCCAGTTCCACTGCCACGGCGGCTGCGAGCGTCGTCTTGCCGACACCGCCTTTGCCCATCAGCATGACCAGCCCGTGGCCTTCTAATGCGATGTCGTCAACCAGGGAAGCCAGGCTGGGGGCGCTGATATGGGGTGCACCAGGCTGCACGTCCGCTGCCGTTGGCACTGCGGGTTCAGCCACCGCCAGCAACTGACGCAAAGCCGCCAGTCCGACCAGATTGAACGCCTTGAGTCCGATTTGATCGGTGGGCAAGTCGCGCAGCGCGTCAGGCAAATTCGCCAACACGGCCTGCTCGCGATCAAAAATAGCCTGTGCCAGCGCATCGTGGACAGTTTCCGACTCAGGAAACACGCCATTGATCACCAAATAGGGCTTGCCTAGCCCAATGCCCGCCAACTCACCGTGGGTGCGGGCCGCTTCGCTCAAAGTCGCTGCCTGGGCCCGCGCCACCAGCACCAGGCGCGTGCGCGCCGGGTCGGCCAGGGCATCGACGGCGGCCTTGTACTGGGTGCGCTGTTTTTCCAGCCCGGCCAGTGGGCCCAGGCAGGAGGCATCGCCCTTGCCGTCTTCCAGAAAATCGCTCCAGGCACCGGGCAGCTGCAACATGCGAATGGTGTGGCCGGTGGGGGCGGTGTCGAAAATGATGTGGTCAAAATCCCGCGTGAGCGCGCTATCAGTCAGCAGCGCGGTGAATTCGTCAAACGCCGCAATCTCGGTGGTGCAGGCGCCCGAGAGCTGCTCTTCAATGCCCTTGACCACAGAGTCCGGCAGCACGCCGCGCACCGGGCCCACGATGCGGTCGCGGTAGGCCTGCGCCGCCGCTTGCGGGTCAATTTCCAGCGCGCTCAAATTCGCCACATCGGACACCGCGGTGATCTGGTTGCCGATGCTGATACCAAACACCTGCCCCACGTTGGAGGCCGGGTCGGTGCTGACCAGCAGCACACGCTTGCCCGCAACGGTCAACTCAATCGCCGTGGCACAGGCAATCGAGGTCTTTCCGACACCGCCTTTGCCGGTGAAGAACAAAAACCGGGGCGGTCGATCGAGGAACTTCATGTAACTACTTTCGGTAAAACTAAAAGCTGGCGCTGCCACTCCCACAAAGGGAATCCAGCCTGCTTAGCAGCAAGCGCCACCCGAGCAGCACTTGCCAGAGGCC
>DATCIC010000185.1:0-2150 GCA_036508025.1 Rhodoferax sp.
CAGCTTGAGGACCGCAATTTCGCGGATTTTGCCCAGCGTCATGGTGTAAATGGTGAAGGCCACAATGGCCGCACTCACGACCGCCAGAATGGCCAGAAACATGCCAATTTGTTTGGCTGATGTGGCGATCAGCTTGGCCACCAGAATGTCTTCCATACCCGCGCGGGTGAACACCTGCACATGCTTCCAACGCGTGAGAGACTCCGCTACCTCATCGGCCTGCCAACCGGGCTGCGGCTGGACCAACACCGCATTGACGTTGTGGCTGCTGGTCTGCAGACCTTGCACCGCTTCCAGCAAGCCGGGCACGCCAGGGCGGTTAAAGGCCGGGTTGGTCGCCGTGCGGGTGCGGTCATTGATGATCGTGTCGTTGTCTTTCAAAAACTGCGCCTCTTGCGCGTCTTTTAAAGGGATGAACACCATCGGGTCGCCGCCGGACGACACCATGCGCTGCGTCAGGCCCACGACGCGGTAGTTGTGGCGGCGCACCTGCAATGCTTCGCCCAGTTTGAAGCCGGTTTTGACGTCCACCACTGCTTCATAGTGGTCGCGGGTGAGTTGGCGGCCAGCCACCAGGTACGAGGGCTCGCCGGGTTGACCGGGCTCAATGCCGACCACCATCACGCGCACTTCGTCGCCACTGGCTTTTTGCACCTGCTGGGTCAGGTAAGTGACGTTGGCCGCCTGGCCCACACCGGGCATACCGCGCACGCTTCGCACCACGTCGTCTTTCAGGCTGGAGGCCTCGGCGTACGGCCCTTGGGTGTCTTTTTGCACCACCCACAGGTCCGCGCCGCTGTTGGCCAAGAGCGCCTGCGCATCATTCACCATGCCGCGGTACACCCCGGCCATCGTCAGCGTCACGCCAATCAGCAGCCCCAGCCCCAAGCCCGTCAGGGCAAACTTGCCCCAGCTGTGCAGAATGTCGCGACCTGCCAGGCTGATCATGGCGTGCCTGTTGCTTGGGTCAAGGCATCCACCACCTTCACACGGGCACCGGCCTTGAGGGCTTTTTCGCTATAGACCACCACGCGGTCATCTTTGCTCAGCCCTTTGAGCACCTGCACCTGACCGTCCAGGCTGCGGGCACCGAGTTCTACCGGGGCAAATTCCGGCGTGTCGCCATTGAGCCGCCAGACACCGGTTCGTCCGTATTGGCGCTGTATGCTGGCGTTGGGCAGCAGCAGGGCGGGGGCGGTGGCTGGCAGTTGCAGGGTCACTTCTGCCATTTCGCCCACCGAAATACCCACGGGCGTCTGGACAAAAGCCACTTGTGCAATGCGCTCTTCGGTCACGCTGTCGGCCAGCAGCTCAATGCGCGCGACCTGGCCGCTCAAGGTGGTTTGTGGTTGCGAGCGCAACACAATGCCGCCCTGCAACCCGGCAGCCAAGCCGGCAGAGCGGCCCTGGTCCACCCGCAGTTTCACCCACAGGCTGCTCGGGTCGATCAGACGCAAGACCGGTTGGCCTGCCACCACAGTGCTACCGGCCTCGGCATCGCGGGTGGTGACTACGCTGTCAGCCGTGGCCAGCAGGCGCACATTGCTGCGTTGTTGCGCCAGACCGGCGCGCTCGGCCTTCAAGCGGGTCATGTCCTGGCCGCTACCCGCCAAATTGGCCTGTGCAGCCTGCATGGCGGCATCGGCTGAGGTCTGTTCTTGCAACCGGGCATCGAGTGCGCCGGGACTGATGAAGTTTTGCCGCGCCAGGTCCTGGTTGCGCTGGGTGTTGGCGGCTGCCAGTGCGCGCCGCGCGGTGGCATCTTTCAATTGCGCTTGTGCCGCCGTCTGTGCGCTGCCGGCCCGTGCCAGTGAGGCATCGAGCGCGCTCAGGCGCTGTTCCAGGTCAATCGGGTCCATTTCGGCCAGCAGTTGCCCGGCCTTGACCACATCACCCACGTCTACTTTGACGTTCAATACCCGGCCCGCCATCGTGGGACCGACCATCCAGCTGCGGCGCGCCTCGACCGTGCCGATGCCAAAAATGGCGGGGCTGAATGTGCCCTCATGGGCTTGCTGGACCGTGATCTTGACGGGGGCCAGCGGCCCGGTGCGCAGCGACACATAGGCGATCGCGCTGATCAGAGCCAAGGCAAGCGCGCCCATGGCGAGGCGGCGTAGCAACAGGGGATTGGGCTTCATGGGGGTTCT
>DATCIC010000186.1:0-3521 GCA_036508025.1 Rhodoferax sp.
CGGCCTGGATCAAGCCGCCGTTTTGCACCAGTGCGTTCACCGCGCCCTGGTTCACTGTGACACTCAGCAGGCCGTCGCCGGCGATGTCGAGCGTGATGGCGTTGCCGGCAGCGAGTGCCACGCTGCCGAGCTTGGCCGAGATGACACCATTGTTGGCGACGTTGGCACCCAGCAGCGCCACATAGCCGCCGTCGGCGTTGATGGTGCCCTGATTAAGCACGGCGCCATTGCTGGTGCCGCTGAATTTGTAGTTGCCCGCCATGAAGTCACTGTCGGCAATGTTCAGGGTCGAGGCCACCAGACCGCCGACGTTCACTGATGAGCCCTTGCCGAACAGCACACCGTTCGGGTTCACGAGGAACACCTTGCCATTGGCTGTCATGCTGCCCAGAATGCTGGACGGGTCAGCGCCCAGCACCCGATTCAAGGTGACCGAACTGCTGTTGGGCTGCACAAAGTGAACCGCTTCGCCGCTAGCGATGTTGAAGCTCTGCCAGTTGATGGCGGCGTTCTGCGTGGACTGGTTGATGGTGGTGTTGCCCGCCGCCGTGCTGATGCTGGCGGTACCCGCTGCCACCACGCCACCGGCAGGCCCCGCGAAGGCGTTGCCGCCAAAGGCCAGGGCGACCGAAATGGCGAGGGCTTGCAGGGCAAAGCACACACTCGCACCCGTGCCACCCGTCCCATTGCTGCAGGACGAGGTTTTTTTGCCCGCGCTCTTAGCGTTTTCAGAAACCGCCACAAAAGTGCCGGTGGTGTCATTCCAGATAGATCGATAAGTGCAGTTCATGAGGTCACTCCAGTAATTCTAAAAAATTTGTGTCCGCAGCTTCGTTGCAGAGCAACGGGCTTAAAAATATTTGACTGCCTGAATCCAGAAGCGGCCCGACTTGTCGGGAGCAGACGTGGCGACCTCATTGCCAATCTTGACGGCGTAATAGGCGCGCACCATGAAGTTGTTGGTGTCCGACCAGTTGAGGCCGACACCAGCGCCGCTGAGGGTGCGGCGGTTCGATACCGTGGGATCCCAGGGGTTTTTGTTCAGGTTCACAGTGCCGGCATCGACAAAGCCAATCAGTTGCAACTGGCCCGGCATGCTTTCTGAAAACTTGGGGACTTGCAGGCGGGCTTCCAGATTCACGACGAAGCCCTGGTCGGCATAAGTTTCACCCTCAGGGTAAGCGCGCACGCCATACATGCCGCCGAGTTCCATCTTTTCGGAGACGTCCAGGTTCTTCGAGGCGACTTGCCCGTTGACCACCGCCGACAGTGAGACGGTGTCAGTCACGCGCTGCAGCCGCGACAGACTGAAGCCGAGCTTGTTGAAATGGCCATTGGTTTGCGCTTTGGTGGCATCCAGTGCGCGCACGTCAGGTGTTTCCAGATCAAGGTTGCCAGCGCTCACGGCGAGCGAATAGCCGGTCACACCGCCGCCGCCCAAGCTGTCGCGACGGTTGCCGTACAGGCTGGCCGTCAACACCTGGGCCTTCTTGTCGTTGACAACGCCGCTGGTGTCGACCCGGTCTTGAAAAGTCTTCGCGTCATAGTTGAGTCCGGCGTACAGGTTGCTGTCGCGCGAGCGGATCAGGGGGTAGCTGCCGTAAATGCTGGCGACCTTCGCCGTGCCGTTGGCCTCCAGCGGTGCAAACTCTTCGCCCAGTTCGTAGCGCAGCGCGCTGTAAGCAACGCCAGCCGTGGCTTTGCCGAATTGAAGCTGATAGGAGCCGCGGGCATAGTTCAGCCCTTTGCCGGAGGTCAGTACGCGCAACGAGGCGACATCACCCAGGCCCAGCGGCTCGTTATAGTTGACGGTGGCACCAATGCGGTTGGTCCCGGTGTAACGGTTGCCGGCGTTGTCGGCATCAACGCTGCCGTTGATGCGGTTGCCCGGTGTCATGTTGACAATCAGGTCGGAACTGCCCACCTCCGCGCCTGGCACCAGGGTCGAATTGACTTTGACACCGGGCAGGTCGGACAGCAGCAACAAACGATTTTCGAGCGGTGCCGAGGCCACCACATCGCCAGTGTTGAGGCCACTGAGCAAACCATTGGCCAGCGCGTTGGACACATTGGTCTGGTTGTTCAGCGTGACCTTGCCGTATTGGCCGTCGATCACGGCGATGGTCACGATGCCGTCCTTGATGTCTTGTGCTGGCAGGTAGGCCTGGGCCACAAAGTAACCGCTGCGATGGTAGTAGTCGGCGATGCGGGCGGCCATGCCGCGCAAGTCCGTCAGCGACAGTTCGCTGCCGGGCTGAAACCCGGTGACGGCGAGCAGATCGGC
Organism: Rhodoferax sp.; assembly: GCA_036508025.1. GTDB lineage: Bacteria > Pseudomonadota > Gammaproteobacteria > Burkholderiales > Burkholderiaceae_C > Rhodoferax. The sequence goes on from DATCIC010000186.1 coordinate 2,285, forward strand.
TTCGGAATAGGCTTTGGCGCCGGTCACGCGCAAGCGGTTGACCTTGATTCTTGCACTGTCAGGTGCGGCCATGGCTGTCGGGCTGACGGGCTTGAAGTCAATACCCGGCTCTGCTGACCGCTGGATTGGAACCGGCGGTATTTGTTGCATCTGGCTGCCAGCGCTCGGCGCCTCGGCAAAGACAGCGGGGCTCAAAGCCAGCAACGCACAGGGCAAAAATTTGTTTTTTAACATGGTGACTTTCAAAAAAGTTTGACAGCGTGGGCTTGGTCTGGAAACATTCTGTTTCACCACCTTTACGTGGTCTGTGCGTTGGCGCACTTAGCGCGGATAATTCCGGCAACGGCGTGGCCGTTGTTTTTTCGCTGGAGAAAAGGGATGAGCAAAATACTTGTGGTTTACTCGACCACCGACGGCCATACGCGGCGCATTTGCGAGCGCTTGCAGCAAGTCATGGCGCAACAGGGACACACCGCAACAGTCGTGCCGCTGGCCCAGGCCGACACGCTGGACTTGCCCGGCTTTAACAAGATCGTCATTGGCGCCAGCATCCGCTACGGCAAGCACCAGCCAACGGTCAAGCAATTCATCGAGCGTCATCAGGCGCTGCTGGAGAGCAAAGCCAACGCGTTTTTCTCGGTCAACATCGTGGCGCGCAAGCCGGAAAAAAACCGGCCTGACACCAACCCCTACCTGATCAAGTTCCTGCGCACCCTCACCTGGCAACCCAAATTGCTGGGTGTGTTTGCCGGCAAGCTGGACTACCCACGCTATCGCTTTGTTGACCGCTTCATGATTCGCCTGATCATGCTCATGACGAACGGCCCCACCGACCCCAAGGCGGTAATTGAGTTCACCGACTGGCAGCAGGTGGAGGCCTTTGCCCAGCGGGTCTGTGAGATGCCCTGAGTTGCCGATGGTTTTTATTTATTGTTTCATAAATCGTTTCATAAAATGATGACAAGGTTATGATTCATCCTTCGTAAAAACTTCATTTTTTCGAGGGATCAATCGTTTCATGACAAGCTCAGAAAACGTGCTCCGAACGCTGCGAACCTGGCACAAGCTGCCTTCCAGGCAACTGCTTGAGCGGCTTGGCATCAGTCGCGCGACGCTCATGCGCGCGGTTAGAGAGCTCGGCCCGCAGGTCGTTTCTCGCGGTCGGGCGCGCCGGACAGCTTACGCGGCCCGTCGTGCGCTGCGGGGCAGTTTGCCGGCGCTGCCGCTCTACCGTATC
>DATCIC010000187.1:0-3517 GCA_036508025.1 Rhodoferax sp.
TCCGTTGCAGCGAAGTAAAGGAGGAGTCCAAAGGCGGGAGCCTTTGGACGGGGGACATGAGCGTAGACGGACACCCCCGGCCTGCTGCGGGCCCAGAAGAAGACCTTGGCGCACTGTCAAAAAAACAGACCCAGTACCACAGCGAATTCCAACATTCGCTGACCGAATAACGTTAGGAGAGCACCATGTTTACCAAAATTCTCATTGCCAACCGGGGCGAAATCGCCTGCCGGGTGATCAAGACGGCCCAAAAGATGGGCATCAAAACGGTGGCGGTGTATTCCGACGCCGACAAAGACGCTCGCCATGTGCTGCTGGCTGACGAGGCCGTCAACATTGGCCCGCCGCCGAGTCGCGACAGCTATTTGCAGGCCGACAAGATCATCGCCGCCTGCAAACAGACCGGCGCCCAGGCCTTGCACCCTGGCTATGGTTTTTTGAGCGAAAACGCAGCCTTTGCAAAAAAAGTGGAAGAAGAAGGTATCGTCTTCATCGGCCCCAAGCACTACTCGATGGCCGCCATGGGCGACAAGATTGAATCGAAGAAGCTCGCTGGCGCTGCCGGGGTGAACTGCATTCCGGGCGTCAACAGCGCGATTGAAACGGCTGAAAACGCGGTGGAAATTGCCCAAGGCATTGGCTACCCCGTCATGATCAAGGCCAGCGCAGGCGGCGGCGGCAAAGGCCTGCGCGTCGCCTACAACGACAAGGAAGCGTTTGAGGGCTTTACCAGTTGCCGCAATGAAGCCCGAAACAGCTTTGGCGATGACCGCGTGTTTGTTGAGAAGTTTGTCGAGGAGCCGCGCCACATTGAAATTCAGCTGATTGGCGACAGCTTTGGCAACGTCGTTTACCTCAATGAGCGTGAATGCTCGCTCCAGCGCCGTCATCAAAAGGTGCTGGAAGAAGCTCCTTCTTCTTTTATCAGCGACGCGACCCGCAAAGCGATGGGCGAGCAGGCGGTGGCGCTGGCCAAGGCCGTGAACTACCAGAGTGCCGGCACGGTCGAGTTTGTCGTCGGCAAGGACCAGAGTTTTTACTTTCTGGAGATGAATACCCGCTTGCAGGTCGAGCACCCGGTGACTGAGTGCATCACCGGCTTGGACTTGGTGGAGCTGATGATTCGCGTTGCCGCGGGTGAAAAGCTGCCAATGAGCCAGGCCGATGTGAAGCGCGATGGCTGGGCGATTGAATGCCGCATCAACGCTGAAGACCCGTTTCGCAACTTTTTGCCCTCGACCGGGCGCTTGGTGCGCTTTCAGCCGCCCAAGGAGACCATGTTTGCCGCCGACACGGACCATTGGCACGGTGTGCGGGTGGATACCGGGGTGCAGGACGGCGGTGAAATTCCGATGTATTACGACTCCATGATCGCCAAGCTGATCGTGCATGGCAAAGACCGCCTTGACGCGATTGCCAAGATGCGTGAAGCGCTCAATGGTTTTGTCATCCGTGGCGTCAGTAGCAGCATCCCGTTTCAGGCCGCTCTGCTGGCACACCCCAAGTTTGTGGCCGGTGATTTCAACACCGGTTTTATTGCTGAGAACTACTCAAAAGGGTTTCGGGCCGAAGACGTGCCGCATGATGACGCTGACCTGCTGATCGCGTTGGCCGCGTTTGTCAACCGCATGTACCGCAATCGCGCCACCTTTATCAGCGGTCAGATGGAGGGCCATGAGGTTGAGATAGGCGAGGACTTCGTGGTGGTGACCCTGGGTCAGCAAGGTGCCTCCAAGCCAAGCCCGGTATCGGTCACGGAATTTGAAGGTAAAACAGGCTCTAGCCTAGTCAGGGTGGGCGTGAGCAGCTACAAAATATGTAGTAATTACCATCTGGGTCAAGTGCGTGTGGAGGGTACTTGCAACGGCGAGCCGTTCACGGCTCAGGTGGAGCGCGGCAGTTTGACTGGCAAAAATCCGCTGGCGATCCGGGTCTCGCACAACGGTACGCAGATTGATACGCTGGTGCTGTCCAAGCGAGCGGCTGAGCTCTATACCCTGATGCCCTACAAGGCGCCGCCCGATATGAGTCGCTATGTACTGTCCCCGATGCCGGGCTTGCTGGTCGATGTGGCGGTACAAGCGGGCCAAAAAGTGCTCGCTGGTGAGCGTGTGGCCGTGATTGAGGCCATGAAGATGGAAAACGTGCTGTTTGCCGTGGCTGACGGTGTGGTGGCCAAGGTGTTGGCGGCCAAGGGTGAGAGTCTGACCGTCGATCAGCCGATTGTGGAGTTTGCCTAAAAATGAGCCACACTTTTTCACAAGCTCAGGACCGGCCTTTCAAAGTGCTGGGCATCCAGCAAATCGCGATTGGTGGAGCGGACAAAACCCGGTTGCAAAAGCTCTGGGTTGACATGCTGGGCCTGGAACTGACGGGCACCTTCAGGAGCGAGCGAGAAAACGTGGATGAAGACATTTGCGCCATCGGAAGCGGCTCATTCAAGGTCGAAGTCGACCTGATGCAGCCGGTGGACCCGGAGAAGAAGCCTGCCGTGCATACGACGCCGCTCAACCATGTGGGCCTGTGGATCGACGACCTGCCCGCCGCCGTGCAATGGCTCACGGCCCATGGTGTGCGTTTCGCGCCGGGCGGTATTCGCCAAGGTGCGGCGAGTTTTGATATTTGCTTCTTGCACCCTAAATCGAATGAGGAATTTCCAATCAGTGGCGAGGGGGTTTTGATTGAGTTGGTGCAGGCCCCGGCGGAAGTTGTTGTTGCGTTTGGCAAGTTGTCGGCGGGGTCAAGCTGAAGTCCGGGTCTGGGCGATGCGAGCTATTTGCGTTGGGTCAATAACTAACGCCTTTGTGGCGCATCACTGCGGGATTCACCCGAGAGTGAACTACAGTCGCACACGTGTACACTTTTTCAAGCACCCTCACAGCAGCGGTGTATCAAGGGTATAGGAGACAAAATTGCAAGCTACCAACCTGGGCAACCCGGCTTATTTTCATAAAGTCGTTGACTGTCAATGGGCCTGTCCGGCCCACACCCCCGTTCCTGAATATATTCGTCTGATTGGTCAAGGGCGTTACACCGACGCTTACATGATCAACTGGGTGTCCAACGTGTTTCCGGGCATTCTCGGTCGCACCTGCGACCGGCCTTGTGAGCCCGCCTGTCGTCGCGGACGCGTCGAGGAAAACAATGGTGTCAAGCCCGAGCCGGTGGCGATTTGTCGCCTCAAGCGCGTGGCGGCGGACAACAAGGATGATGTCAAGGCACGCATGCCCGAAGTGGCGCCGTCGAACGGCAAGCGCATTGCCTGCGTTGGGGCCGGGCCGGCCTCGCTCACCGTGGCACGCGACCTCGCGCCGCTGGGCTATCAGGTGACCGTGTTTGAAGGTGAAGCCAAGGCGGGCGGCTTTGTGCGCACCCAAATCCCCCGTTTTCGGCTGCCGGAGTCCGTCATTGACGAAGAAACCGGTTACATCTTTGACCTGGGCGTCCAGTTCAAGAATAACCAGCGCATCGACTCCATGAAGGACTTGTTGACGCAGGGCTATGACGCCGTGTTTGT
>DATCIC010000188.1:0-3460 GCA_036508025.1 Rhodoferax sp.
GAAATAGAAGCGGCACCATCCAGGCGCTGCAACCACAACAAATGACCGCCATCGTCCACGATGGCAATAGACACGGCCCAATTATTTTTCAGGGCTTCGGCTTCCGCCGCCGCCGCTATGGTCTTGACATCAGCCAGTTCGAGAATAAGTTTGGTTTTCATGAGTTAAAGAATTTTGTTTGCACAGGCGCCAAGCATAACGGCTGCCCCTTACCGCGTAGAGGCGTCCAAGCGGCAAGTATCCTTACAAGCTGTAGGCACCCGGTCCAAATAATTGGGGCGGCAGCACCTGACTGCCCCTAGAATGAACAATCTATGTATGGTGCAAACCACAAAGGAGCTTGACGATGACTGACAATGTCCAATCTATTGACCGCAGCTATGGCTATGCGGCCTCAGCCGAGCAACGCAACAAGGTGCTGCGCAACACCTACTGGCTACTGGCCTTGAGCCTGGTGCCCACCGTGTTGGGTGCCTGGTTGGGCGTGGCCACCGGCATCACGCGCGCGTTGAGCGGCGGCCTGGGTCTGGTTGTGTTTCTAGGCGGTGCCTTTGGCTTCATGTACGCCATTGAGAAAACCAAGAATTCGGCCGCCGGGGTACCGGTGCTGCTGGGTTTCACCTTTTTCATGGGCTTGATGCTGTCACGCATGATTGGCATGGTGCTGGGTTTCAAAAATGGCCCGGAGTTGATCATGACCGCCTTTGGTGGCACCGCTGGCGTATTTTTTATCATGGCCAGCCTGTCCAGCGTCATCAAACGTGACATCTCCGGTATGGGTAAATGGCTGTTCGTGGGGGCCATGGCAGTGATGATTGGCGGCATTATCAACGTGTTTGTCGGATCAACAGCGGCCATGATGGCGATCTCGGTGGCAGTCATCGGTATTTTCAGTGCCTACATGCTGTATGACCTGAAGCGCATCGTCGACGGTGGCGAAACCAACTACATCAGCGCCACATTGGCCTTGTACCTGGACATCATCAATGTGTTCCAGGCGCTACTCGCCCTGCTGGGCATCATGGGCGGCGAGCGCGATTAAGGGCGCAAGCGCCCAAAATTGCGCCACAAAGCGGCGACTGCATCAGTGGATGATCGCGCCCGCTTTGGCGCCAGCGTTCAAACTTCCAGGTCAAACACCGCCATGCTCTCCACATGCGCCGTGTGAGGAAACATGTTCACCACGCCCGCAAAAGAACAGCGATAACCCGCCTGATGCACCAGCAGGTCAGCATCGCGCGCCAGCGTGGACGGGTTGCAACTGACATAGACAATGCGTTTCGGAGGCATCCAACCCGCGGCTCCGACAGTGGGTGGATGACTGATGGGGTCCAGCTTTTGTTGATGCAGTTCAGCCAGCGCCTGCACCAGAGAAACAGCGCCCTCACGCGGCGGATCCACCAGCCATTTGTCAGCCACACCGTCCTGGATCAGTAATTCAGGCGTCATCTCGAACAAATTTCGTGCTACAAAATTAGTAGCTGCTAGCGCTTTGTTGACGGGGGCTAGAGCCTGATTTAGCTTAAAGTTTTCACGCGATCTCGCGACCAGCGCCTCACTGCCCTCCACCCCCAGCACCTCGCGCGCCTGCGTCGCAATCGGCAGTGTGAAATTGCCCAGGCCGCAGAACCAGTCAATCACCCGTTCATGCTTTTGCGCATCCAGCAATCGCAACGCGCGCGATACCAACACCCGGTTGATATGCGGATTGACCTGCGTGAAGTCGGTCGGTTTGAACGGCATATGAAGGCCGAACTCCGGCAGGTCATAGCTCAACGCGTCGTCCCCCTCATCAAGCAGATGTGCCGTCTCGGGCCCGTTGGGTTGCAACCACCACTGCACCCCGGTATGCTGGGCGGCAAAGCCGCGCAGCAGCGCCAAATCGCCATGAGTCAACGGCTCCATGTGGCGCAGCACCAGCGCGGTGACACTGTCGCCACAGGCGAGTTCGATCTGGGGACAGGTCTCCATCGCCTCCATCGAGGTTATCAATGCCCTCAGCGGCAGCAGCAAGTCGCTCACATGCGGTGGCAACACCGGACACTCTTTCATGTCGGCCACATAGCCGCTTTTTCGCTCGTGAAAACCGATCAGTAGCTCGCCCTTTTTACGCACATAACGCACCGACAACCGGGCTCGGTAACGGTAACCCCAGGCCGGGCCTTCAATCGGCCGCAAAATGGTGTCCGCCTTCACCTTGCCCAGGTGCCACAGGTTGTCCTCCAGCACGCGCTGCTTGACCGCCACCTGTGCGCCGACGTGCAGATGCTGCATCTTGCAGCCGCCACAAGCGCCTTCATGCAAACCAAAATGTGGGCAAGCCGGCTGCACGCGCTGCGAGGACTCGCGGTGAATCGCGGTCACTGCGCCCTGCTCCCAATTGTTTTTCTTGCGGTGCACATTGGCGCTCACCAGCTCAAACGGTAACGCACCCTTGATAAACACCACTTTGCCGTCGGCACGGTGGGCTACACCCTGAGCCTCCAGATCAAGTGATTCAACCAGCAGCCAGTCGGGCGGAAAATTCTCGGTTTTATGGATGTTGTCGGTCATGGCGCTATTGTCTCAGGCACCGGATGACGTCAACACAACGTGAGCCCCTCGCAACGCATCGACGGGGCCTAAATCAGGGCGTCCCGTGTGATGCTGCGGTGCGCCAGATAGCGTTTGAGTTGGCCAATGCCTCGTTCTGGACCTGCCGCACGCGCTCACGCGTCAGGCCCAGACGCGCGCTGAGCACATCCAGCGTTTCAGGCTCGCGGTCATGCAAGCCAAAGCGCCCTTCCAGCACCTCTTTTTCGCGTTCAGACAAGGTGCCAACCCATTCCTCCAGCAAACGCTCCACCTCATGGACCTGCGTCACACCAGACGGGTCCGCCGTGATTTCATCGACCAGTGAATCCCCAAACGTCTGCGTCTCGCCCGAGCGGTCCAGGGCGGCGTCCAAGGACCTGGGCGCCTCCGCCAGGCCCAGCAAATCGGCAACATGGACCGGGTCGCGGCCCAACAAGGCGGCCACATCTTCGACTCGAATGCCATCGGGTCGACTCACCACGAACGCAGCATCACTCTCCAGCGCCGAGCGGGCCCGCAGAACTTGCCGCAGCTCCCTGACCACATTCACCGGCAGGCGCACCACCCGTCCTTGGCACATCAAGGCACGATCTACCGATTGGCGAATCCACCAGGTGGCATAGGTGGAAAAACGAAATCCCCGTTCCGGCTCAAATTTATCAATGGCGTGCATCAGACCCAGGTTGCCTTCTTCAATCAGGTCCAACAAGGGTACGCCACGCCCCATATAGGCCTTGGCAATACTCACCACCAGCCGCAGATTGTGTTCAATCATGCTTTGGCGGGCGGCAAAGTCGCCAGCGCGGGCCTTGCCGGCAAGTTCAAATTCTTCTTGCGGCGTGAACAGGGTGGTGCGGCGCACCTGGCGCAGGTAAACGGTCAGCGC
>DATCIC010000189.1:0-6937 GCA_036508025.1 Rhodoferax sp.
GGCGGATTCTGCTGCCTGGCCACCTTGGGCGGCCGCTTGCAGGCGGCTCATCAGCGTTTGAGTGACCCAGTCCAGCACCGCCAGCCAGATTGCTTCTTTGCTGGCGAAGTGCCGGAACACGGCCCCTTGAGTGATGCCTACCGCGTGCGCCAGGTCGCCCGTCGTGATGTCAGCCGGACTGCGCTGCGCAGCCAGACGCAACGCGGCTTCGACCAGGCTGGCCTGACGCACTTCGGTACGCTGCTTGGAAGGTTTGTTGATGACTTGCATGGAGGCTAAAGTAATTAATCAATTACTTATTGTAAAACCATGCTTCCATGGATGGCGTGAAGCTTGGGTAAAGTTGTTCAGCTCCGACGAAAGTTTGTTTGGGAGAAAACTACCTGTAGCCAACCTGTTACAGGACAGTCGTGCGGGCAGGCGCCCAACACCTGGGTCGGGGTGGCGTCTGAGAGGAGGGCGGATGTTGGATTCATGGACTTGGAATGCGGCACACTCATATTCTGGCGCTTTATTCCAATTCCTTGTCCGTCGCCGCGCTGCCCTGACGGTGTGCTGGCGCCGATTTTTTGGCCCGTGTTTCCGCCACCAGGTACAGCACGGCCGCCAGCGTCAGCGGGGCCAGGTAGTAGATCAGGCGGTAGGCCAGCAAGGCAGCCAGCAATTCGTGCGTGGGCAACTGGTGCGACAGCAGGGCGATGAAGACCGCCTCGAGCACACCGAGTCCGGCTGGCACGTGGGTGATCACGCCGGCCACGGCGGCGACCAGCAGCACGCTGACCACGGTGGGGAACGCGATTTTTTGTTGCAGCAGCACGAAGACGATGCCGCTCATCAGCAGCCAGTTGGCCGCGCCCATGCCCAATTGCAGCGCCGCCAACCGAAGTGAGGGCAGGTTCAGTTCGTGGCCCCAGAGAATAAAGCTGCGCTGGCGCAACACAGCGCACAGCAGCAGGTAAAGCAGCGCCAGCACCAGCAGCACAAAACCCAGAATCTGCAGGCCACCACTGCCAATGACCCAGCCGGGTGGCAGCGCCGGGGCGTGAAAGCCATAAATGACGCCCGCCAGAAGCAGGTAGCCCACCCAGTTGGCCAGCATGCTCAAGGTCATGACGCGGGTGATCACGCCGACGTTCAACCCCAGCCGTGTGTAAAGCCGGTAGCGCAGGGCGACGCCGCCCACCAGCGAACCCAGATTGAGGTTGAACACGTAGCTGATGAAGGTGACCCGCATCACGGTGCGCGCACGCAGCGTGTGGCCGGTATAGTGGCGCCCCAACAGGTCAAATGAGCTGTACAGGCTCAAGCTGAGCAGGGCCAGCGCGGCGGCAACCAGCAGTATATGCACGGGATAGTTGGCCAGGGTGGACAGCACCTCGCCCCACTCGATCGCACGGGCCTGTGTAACCAGCAGCCACGCCATCAGCATGAAAAAAGCTGCGGTAGCAAAGCGCTTGAGCCAAGGCCACCAGACCTTGGTGCTGATGCCTGACGAGTGCCGCGCCGGCTCATGCTTCATGACACCTGGCCTTCATTCAGGCGCTCGCCGCCCGCCTGGGCTGGCAGTTTGTCGGACAGCGTCAGGTGCGGCGTATGGACCGGCAACCAGCCAAACCAGGCCGGGTAGTGTCGCAACAGATGGAACACCAGGAAGCTGCGCAGCCTCACCCACAGACCCGTCTCGGCCACATCGTTGATCAGAATCTGCTTGCAACTGCTTTGCATCAACTGCGCCAGGTGCTCGCCCAGAAGCTGGTTGAAGGCGGTGTCCTTGATGATGACGTTGGCCTCCAGGTTGAGCGCCAGGCTCAACGGATCCAGATTGCTGGAGCCGACGGTCGACCATTCGTTGTCGGTCAGTGCGACCTTGCCGTGCAGCGGGCGCTCGCTGTATTCGTAAATTTTCACACCAGCGCTCAACAAGTGGTGATATAGCAGGCTGGCCGCGATTTTGACAATCGGCATGTCGGGCTCGCCCTGCAGGATCAGGCGCACATCCACGCCGCGTTGCGCGGCCTTGCGCAGTTGCTTGAGCAAGCGGTAGCCGGGAAAAAAATAGGCGTTGGCGATCAAGATCCGGTGGCGCGCAGTGCGGATGGCAATGCGGTAGTGACGTTCGATGTCGCTTTTGTGTTCGCGGTTGTCCCGCGTTGCCAAGAGCGCCACGACGTTGCCTGCCGCTGGCAGCGCAGTGCCCGCCGGGACGTCGGGCTCGTGCCCGAACAGCCGATCACGAAGCCTGGGCGGCTCACGCTGGCCAATGAGCAACTGGCTGCGAGCAAAGTGCTGGATGTGGCTTACCAGTGGCCCCTCAATTTCAATCGCGTAGTCCTGTTTCGCAGTCGGACCGAAGTCAACCAGGTGGTCGACGGAGTAGTTGATGCCGCCGACAAAGGCGCGACTACCGTCGATCACGACGATCTTGCGGTGCATGCGCCGGAACATGTTGGTGCGGTAGCCCCACAGCCTGGGGCTGGGGTCAAACACGTGGACCCGCACGCCGGCCTGTGTCAGCGCCGCGATGAAGGCGGGCGACAGGTCGGGCGAGCCGTAACCGTCAATGGTGATATCGATCTGCACGCCACGCCACGCCGCGCTCAGTAGCGCCGCCTGCAGGGCCAGACCGACCTTGTCTTCAAACAGGATGAAGGTCTCCAGCAGTACCTCGTGCTCGGCGCTAGCAATGCACTCAAACACCCGCGGAAAGTAGGCGTCGCCATTGATCAGCAAGGTCACCAGGTTGCCGCTGACCCATCGGTTTTTCATAATTCGATCGTTGCTGCCAGCGGCGCATGGTCTGACAGGTGGGACCAGGGTCTGAGCGGCAGCACCAGCGGCGCATGGCCAATGGCGTTGCGCACATAAATGCGGTCCAGCGCCAGCACGGGCAGGCGCGCCGGAAAGGTGCGGGCAGCCCTGCCATAGGCCTGCACAAACACCTCATGCAGGTTGGCGCCCTGCGCCAGCACCGCGTGGGCGCGGCGGCGCCAGTCGTTGAAGTCGCCGGCCACGATCACCGGGGCGCTCGCCGGTATGTGCTGGCGCACCAGGTCGCACAACATGTGCAACTGCTGGAGGCGGTGCGACTCGGCCAGACCGAGGTGCACGCAAATGACGTGGACCTGCGTGTCAAGGCCTGGCACCTGCAGCACACAGTGCAATAGTCCACGCCGCTCCGGCCCCATGATCGACACGTCGTGGTTCTTGAAGCTGACAATGGGAAACTTTGACAGCACCGCATTGCCATGGTGGCCCCCGGGGTAAACGGCATTGCGACCGTAGGCAAACTGCGGCCAGATGCTGTCGGCCAGGAATTCGTAGTGGGGGTTGGTCGGGTAGTTGGCGACCCGGCGCTCATGACGGGCGTGGGACCCGGTCACCTCCTGCAAGAACACGACATCGGCGCCCACGGAACGAACTGCATCGCGCAACTCATGGAGCATGAATTTGCGGTTGAAGAAGGTGAACCCTTTGTGGATGTTGACCGTCAGCACCTTGATGGAAAAACTCAGCGCCGCTTCGGCGATAGCCTCCTGGGTAGCGGCCCGCGCATCAGCTTCATCGAGGGGAGTCGCTGTAACGGTGGATGCTTCACTGACTTTGATAAGGGACTCGGGCGAAGACATAAGGCAGCAAGAAAAGGAAAAAACTTAATGTTGCCCCCTCAGACGCCAACCGACTGTAGGACGACAGGCTAATTTTGCTCTTTTGACACGATTTGTGAAGCGTGAGCACAGGGCGATGCCATGAGCGCGATGGACGGCTTGGCGATAGACTGCTGCAAAAGGAGCTGCCATGAAACTTATTGATTCCATCGTGACCCAGGCGGCCAGTCTGGCCAGCATTCGGCGCGATATTCACGCCCACCCCGAACTGTGTTTCGAGGAGCTTCGCACCGCCGACCTCGTGGTGGGCAAGCTCACCGAGTGGGGCATTCCGATCCATCGTGGCCTGGGCACCACCGGCGTGGTCGGCATCGTCAAAAACGGCACATCAAGCCGCGCTATCGGCCTGCGCGCTGACATGGACGCGCTGCCGATGCAGGAGCTCAACACCTTTGCCCACGCCAGTACGCAGCCCGGCAAGATGCACGCCTGCGGCCATGACGGGCACACCGCCATGCTGCTGGCTGCGGCACAACATCTGGCAAAGGATCGCGATTTTGACGGTACGGTGTACCTGATTTTCCAGCCGGCAGAAGAAGGCGGTGGTGGCGCGCGCGAGATGATCAAGGACGGTTTGTTTGAGCAGTTTCCGATGGACGCGGTGTTTGGCATGCACAACTGGCCGGGCGCTGACGTGGGCCAGTTTGCGGTGAGTCCGGGTGCGGTGATGGCGTCCAGCAATGAGTTCAAGATCACCCTGCGCGGCAAGGGCGGGCATGGCGCCATGCCGCACAACGCAATCGACCCGGTGCCCGTGGCCTGCCAATTGGTGCAGGCGTTTCAGACCATCATCAGCCGCAACGTCAAGCCGATTGACGCGGGGGTGATTTCCGTCACCATGATCCACGCCGGTGAGGCCACCAACGTCATCCCCAACACCTGCGAACTGCAGGGCACGGTGCGCACGTTCTCGCTGGACGTGCTGGACCTGATTGAGCAGCGCATGAAGCAAATCACCGACCATCTCTGCGCCGCCTTTGCCATGACTTGCGATTTTGAATTCAAGCGCAATTACCCGCCCACCATCAACAGCGCCTTTGAAGCTGAATTTGCGCGCCAGGTCATGGCCAGCGTCGTCGGTGCAGACAAGGTGACGGCGCAGGAGCCGACCATGGGCGCGGAAGATTTTTCTTTCATGCTGCAAGCCAAACCGGGTTGCTACGCCTTCATCGCCAATGGTGATGGCACGCACCGCGACATGGGTCACGGCGGCGGCCCCTGCATGCTGCACAACGCCAGTTACGACTTCAACGATGAATTGATCCCGCTGGGTGCCACCTACTGGGTGCGGCTGGCGCAGGCGTGGCTCAAAACCGAGGCTTGAGGGTGCCTTGTTTGCTATGCAATTAATAGCTATAGAAGATTATTACACGGGGGCTACAGCATGATTGAATCAATAAACCGGCGTGATGCCAGCTCCAGCAGGCCGTCAAAGATCAGGTTGTCCACCAGCTCAAACTGCACCGACATGCTGGGCGCCATCTTCCAGCCGGCGCCGCCCGCCATGATGCACCGGGGCTCGGCGCCGCAGTGCGCCCGCAGGTGCTGCACCATGCAGTTCACGGCGCCGGCAATGGCAAAGGTGCCGCCGCTGGTGAGGGCGTCGCTGGTGTTGGTCGGGAATTCGCGCACCTCGCCGGTGGGGACGTGCAGCCCGGCCGTGCCCGATTCGAGGGCGCGCAGCATGATGCCGTGGCCGGGCAAAATCAAACCACCCAAAAATTTTCCGCTGGCGTCAATCGCATCCACCGTGACGGCAGTGCCGACCATCACCACCACCAGCGGGCGTGCCGGACCCGTGCTGAGCACGCGGTGCCAGGCGCCAGTCATCGCCACCCAACGGTCGGCGCCCAGACGGGCCGGGTAGTCATAGCCGTTGACTAAGCCCGCTTCGCCCGCGCTGGCCACGACCCATTGCGGCGCGACCTCCCAGTGCTCCATCTGGGTCTCAACGCGGCGTCGCACCGCATCCCCGGCGACGATGCAGCCCAGCATGTGCGTGGGCGGCGCCAGCGTGGCCCAGGCGCCATCGGCCAGCTTGTCAATGTTGTCCAGGAACTCGGCGCCTTGGGCCAGCAGCGGCGCGTCGCGATGGGGGTGGGTGTACAGCGCCCACTTCAGGCGGGTGTTGCCAACGTCAATAGCCAGAAAGGTCATGGCGCGATTATCGTCAACCCTGGCGCCAGGGCAGGCCGTGAAAGCGCCAGCCCCCGCTGTGGCCGCGCTGGCCCTGGTCATCCGGGTCGCCTTCAAAGCCTTCCAGGATGTTGTAGGCCTGCAGCCCGAGTTCGGTGGCGCGTTGCGCAGTTGCCATTGAGCGTATGCCACTGCGGCACAGCATCAGGACTTTTTTGCCTGCTGGCACCGCGGCCAGCAATTGCGCGTCAAAGTCGGGGTTCAGGGCCATGCCCGGCCACTGCTTCCAGACCAGCGCCACGGCGCCTGGCACAAAACCAATCCAGGCCCGTTCGGCGTCGCTGCGCACATCGACCAGCACCGCGTCACCGCCCTGCCACCATTGGCAGGCGAGTTGGGGCGAGATATCACCGGCATAGCCCTGGGCCGGGTGAATTTGCGCCACGGCGGGGTCAGCGCTTGCCGGGGAGGGCGCGCGGGGGCTCGCGGCGGCCTTGCCGGGCGGGAGGGGTGTCATGGTTCGGTCGCAGCAGAAGTGGAGGGTTTAAAACAAGCGTTGACAAAGCAGAATGCGCACTCTAATGGATTTTCGAGCGGAGCTGTTTTTGAAAAAGCCGCTAAGATTGACGTTTACGTAAACGTCAAGTCAGCTCCTGCTGCTCTGATCGCTGGCCCACCACAGAATTGCCCCGTCCTTTACTGGAGACAAACACCATGACCGACCTGTCCGCTGATTTCAAGGCGCTGGCCCAATACCGCCCCACCCACAAGGTGCGCTTCGTGACTGCCGCCAGCCTGTTTGACGGCCATGACGCGGCCATCAACATCATGCGGCGCATCCTGCAGAGCATGGGCGCCGAGGTGATTCACCTCGGGCACAACCGCAGCGTGGAAGAGGTGGTGACCGCCGCCTTGCAGGAAGATGCGCAGGGCATCGCCATCAGCTCTTACCAGGGCGGCCATGTGGAGTATTTCAAGTACATGGTGGATTTGCTCAAAGCCCGTGGCGGCGCGCACATCCAGGTCTTTGGCGGGGGCGGCGGCGTCATCGTGCCGCCGGAAATCCGCGAGTTGCAGGCCTATGGCGTGGCGCGCATCTTCAGCCCCGAAGACGGCCAGCGCATGGGCCTGGCCGG
>DATCIC010000190.1:0-2016 GCA_036508025.1 Rhodoferax sp.
AGCCCGGCCATGCGCCCTTTTGTGAAGCGCGAAGTGAAACCCGGCCCCGAGGTGACCAGCGATGAAAGTTTGCTCGAGTTTTGTCGTAATCATGGGGCCACGATCTTTCATCCGGTTGGCACCTGCCGCATGGGAGTCGACCCGCTGGCTGTCGTTGACCCGCGGCTGCGCGTCAATGGCGTGACGGGCTTGCGCGTGGTCGACTGCTCGGTGATGCCCACGCTCGTGTCAGGCAACACCCACGCGGCAGCCGTGATGCTGGCGGAGAAGGCGGCAGACATGATTTGTGAGGATGCAGAGTCAAGCCCTGAGTACGATTCTCTGACACAGCTGCCGAAAAAATTGCGCTTAAAGATGGATATAGTCAGCGCTAGGCCATCTGAAAAGTGATCAGCACAGCAAGCAATCAAGCACAACAGGCGCTACTGGCTCCTTCGGCGTCTTGTTCCTATCTTCGATCGGCCCCGGTGCTGTTGCGCGGCTTGATGCACCCGTACGCGACTCGTGCACCCTTTGGGCAAGCAGTCATGTCAGCCAAGCAGCCGCTGGGCAAAACCGGCTCTGTTCGCCGCAAGCTGTGGGTGTTGAGCTCCAGTGGCGTGCGCCCGGTAATGGGGGCGTTTCTGAACTTTGACAATCCAAAAAAAGGCACAAAACACGAGTATGGATGTAGATGTCTGCCGTGAATATGACCTTCACTGCCTGATGTTGAAGGAATACAGTCGCAACCTGGTCAGCTACGGCCTGGCCAGAACAGCTTCAGCTCAACGCACCGGGTAGGCGTAAATCAGGCCGCCCTGGTTCCACTGCTTGTTCAGGCCGCGGGGCAAATTCACCGCAGATTTGTTCCCCAGGTTGCGCTCGAAACTTTCACCATAGTTGCCCGTGGCTTTGATGACACGCGCCAACCACTCCTTGTCCAACCCGAGCACCTTGCCAGAATCTTCATTGCCAGCACCGAGCAAGCGCTGCACCACCGGATCGGTGCTGGTGGCCTTGAGTTGATCAACGTTGGCCTGTGTTACGCCATACTCTTCTGCTTCAAACGTGCCGTAGATCACCCATTTGACGATGGTGAACCACTCGTCGTCACCTCGGCGAACCAAGGGGCCTAAGGGTTCCTTGGAGATCAGCTCGGGCAGGATGACATGGTCTTTGGGGTCTTTGGCTTCCTTGCTGCGAATCGATGCCAGACCAGACGCGTCCGTGGTGTATGCCAGACAGCGGCCTGCAAAATAGGCGGAATTGGCGGCTTCAAACTTTTCAAACACGATGGGTTTGAGGTTCAGCCCGTTGGACTTGGAAAAAGAGGCCAGGTTCTTCTCAGTGGTGGTGCCCGATTGCACGCACACCGTTTGCCCCTTGAGTTGTTTCGGGCTCTTGATTTTGCTTTTGGTGGGCACCATGAAGCCTTGACCGTCGTAGTAGTTGGTCACGGTGGCAAAAAGCCCGAGTGATGCGTCACGTGTTTGCGTCAGCGTGGTGTTGCGCGCGAGGATATCAACCTCTCCTGATTGCAAGGCGGTAAAGCGCTGCTGCGAAGTCAACGGCACATACTTCACTTTTTCAGGGTCGCCAAGGGTTGCCGCCGCCAGGCCGCGACACACATCCACGTCCAGCCCGGTCCATTTGCCGGTGGAATCGGCGGCAGAAAAGCCATTGACACCGGTACTGACACCACAAACGATCTGGCCACGGGCTTTGATGGAGTCCAATGTTTTGCCGGCATAAGCCGGGGCGGCCAGAAGCGACCCCAGAGCGGCAGCGGCAGCGAGGCCACCTAGTTTTTGATTAAAGAGCTGTTTGTTCATGTGAAATTTCAGGTTGGCGAATAAAACGACAAGAGACTGTCGACGAAAGTAGGTGGGCGCCTGCGGCATTGAAGTTTCGTTGTCACTTCTCATCCCGCAACCAATACCACTGGTACAAAATGCGCTGACCCAGTCGGCGAAACGGCGCCAGCGCAGATGAGCGAAGCACACCAAACAGATTTGGTGGCTGTAGCGGCGAGTCATA
>DATCIC010000191.1:0-13697 GCA_036508025.1 Rhodoferax sp.
TCCAGGCGCGACTCGCGCTGGTGCGCGACCTGACGGCGCAGCAGCTTGCCAGGCAGCAGTTGCAAGAGGAACAACAGACCCTGTCTGCTGTGCTTGACTCGACCACCGAGGCCATCATCAGCATGACGGTTGAAGGCCAGATCAAGGTATTCAACCCTGGGGCCGAGCGTATCTTTGGCTATGCCCGCGAGCGTATGTTGGGTCAAAACATGGCGCTGCTGCTGCCTGAGCGCTATCGGGCCGCGCATCCGCAGCAATTGCGCTCATTTGCTGACTCGGGGGCGACCAGCCACATGATGGGCATGGGAATTGTCAAGGGCTTGCGCGCCGATGGCCAGGAACTGGACCTGGAAGGCACGCTCTCGCAGGTGAGCGTCCACCAGGAGCAGCGGCTGATCGTTTGCCTGCGCGATGTCACAGAGCGCGTCCGTTCGCAAGCCCAATTTCGGCAGTCCAGGGCGCAACTCTCGGAGCTGACGCAACGGCTCATGACGCAGGAAAAAACCATGGTCAAGCAGCTGGCCAAGACGCTGCATGACCAACTGGGCCAAACCCTGGCTGCGGTTCGCATGGCGCATGAAACTATTCAGGCCTTGCAGCCCAAAAAGACCCCGCCGGCCGTACAGAGGCAGCAGGCGCAACTAGGCAAGCTCGTTGGCCAGGCCATCCAACAGGTCAGGCAAGTGCTGGTTGATTTGCGCCCCCCCTTGCTGGAGGACCAGGGGCTCGTCGCCGCGCTCGACAATGAGTTGCGCAACCGTTCACTGACCCAACCCCAGATCGACTTCTCGATTGACGTGCCGTCCGAGATTGAGCCGATGCGCTGGCCCGGCGAGGTTGAATACGCGGCCTTTATGGTGGCCCGCGAGGCACTTGAAAACGCCTTGCGCCACGCGAACGCTTCGGCCATAGCGGTGCGCTTGGTGGGCACGGCACAGTCATTGCAGTTGCAGGTGTTTGATAACGGGGTCGGCATCCCGGCGGGGGCGACGGCGCCAAGCGGCCACCTGGGTGTGCTCGGCATGTACGAGCGGGCACGGGCGATTGGCGCGACGGTCACGGTGGGCGCCGGTGAAGGCCGGGGTACGTGCGTGAGTCTTTATTGGCAGCCTGAGCCTGATTCTGAATGGGGTTCTCTATGACCCGCGTTTACCTGGTTGATGATCACCAGATCATGCGCGAAGGCCTGCGCGCCCTGCTGGAGGCCAAGGGTCACGAGGTGGTGGGCGAGTCAGCCGACCCGACCGAAGCCCTGGCGGATTTGCTGCGCATGCGCCCCGAGGTGCTGCTGCTCGACCTTAATCTGGGTGAACGCTCGGGCTTTGAGCTGCTCGCTGATCTGCAGCGGCGCCATCTGCCGACGCGCTGCGTGGTGTTGACCATGTCGGCGCAGCCGCGCCAGGTGGCCGAAGCCTTGCGCATGGGGGCCAGCGGCTATGTGCTCAAGGGCTCAGCGGTCAGCGATCTGCTGAGCGCAGTTGACGCGGCGGTGCATGGCAAGAAACATCTGGGCGCCGAAGTGGCCGACCTCGCGCTGCAGGTGTTTACGCTCAAGGACGAAGATCCATTAGGCACACTGTCTCCGCGTGAGCAACAAATTATCATCATGGTGGTCAAGGGCGCTTCCAGTTCCCAAATTGGCAGTCAACTGCATTTGTCGCCCAAAACAGTCGCCACCTACCGCAGCCGCCTGATGGCCAAGCTCGGTGTGCGCGACGTCACGGGCCTGGTGCGACTGGCAGTGCGCAATAAGCTGATCGATGCCGACGAGTCAGCCAGCCGCAGCCGCCGCGCCACGGACGGGCCATAGGAAAAATGGAACGGCAGTGAATTTGGTGCTTGCGTTGCCTTAATTGTCCATGGCTGCCCGCGCAAGGCGTCTATGCCCGCGCAAGGCGTCTATATCTCCCTACAGACGAGGCGCAAGATGACGCTTACAGTTTGTTGCAAGGATTGGCTTAAACACCCACCGGGTGTGGCCTCCGGCACGAGAGCAAAACCAAATGATGAACGTTCAGTCATTACCGAGCGCAGCTCGCTGGGATCACTCTTTTCATCAACCTGCGCTCAAACTGGAGACCGACGAGCACTGGTCGGACTTCTCAGAGGTACTGAACCTGTTGCGCTTTGATGGTCATGTGCAGGGGCTCACTAACACCAGCCTGTTCCGGCGACGCCGCGTCAAGGCGGGCCAGACCGCCTTGTGCATGGGGCAGGTGTTTGACGGGCTTTTTGTGGTTCGTCTGGGAGCGCTAAAAACATCCATGACGCATATGGATGGCGCCGAGCATGTGCTGGCTTTCCCCATGAAGGGCGACCTGCTGGGTTTTGATGGTGTCTGCAAGAACACGTACCTGAGCGAAGTGACCGCCTTGACCGACTGTGATCTGATCAAGATTCCCTCCAGTGAGCTGTTTTCACCTGGGCGCAGTTGCAACGACATTGAGCGCATGGCCTATTGGGCCATCAGCCGCGAGATTGTTCAGGAGCAGTCGGCCTATGCCTCCTACCATTCGACCAAGTCCGAAGCGCGCGTGGCACGTTTTTTACGCATCCAGTCAGAACGCTTCAACACCATGGGCTACTCGCCCAATCGGTTCACCCTGCCAATGACGCGGCGTGACATCGGCAACCACCTCAACGTGACGCTGGAGACGGTGAGCCGGGCCTTTTCGGCACTGGATCATCTGGGCATCATCGCGGTGGAACGGCGTGAAGTCAAAATCCTCTCGCTGGAAGCGCTGCGCAAATTTGAGCATTAGAGGTCATGGCTATCAGCAATGTGGTGCCGGTTAGCATCGGTCCACCCGCCATCACCAGGAAAACATCTTGAGCAGAAGTGACAGAGAAGAAAACAAGTCGGTCGCGCTTTATTGGGACTTCGAGAACCTGCACGCCAGTCTGTGCGAGGCGCGCTTCGGTGAGGGGGCTTACAACAAGCCCGATGGTCGCTTCAAGGCGCAGGAGCCGCTGGTAGACGTGCAGGCAATTGTGGAACTGGCAGCGTCTTTTGGCCCGATCGCCATCAACCGGGCTTACTGCAACTGGCAATATTTTGGTCGTTACCGCGATGCCCTGCTGCAGGGCGCGGTGGAACTGATTCAGTTGTTTTCACCCGGTGCGTCGGCCAAAAACGGCGCCGACATCAAGCTGTGCCTGGATGCGGTGGAAGACATCAGCCGCTTTGGCCATATCGGCACCATTGTGATCGTGGGCGGCGACAGTGACTTCATGCCGGTGTCGCAAAAAATCAAAGCGGCCGGGCGCACGCTGATCGGGGTCGGTGCACGCAAGTCGACCAATCGGCATTGGGCCAAGAGTTGCCATGAGTTTCGCTATTACGAAAATCTGGTGGAGGCCCCGGCAGCCATCGATGGGCTGCAGCCTGATGCGCCGCTGCCAAGTGCGCCGCCCGAGCCGGTGAACGCCGCCGCCGAAATCTTCAAGCGCGCAATTCGCCTGCTGGCCGAGACCCAGGGCGATGCCTGGGTCAACAAGGCGTCGATCTGGCACATGATCAAACGGCTGGACCCGACCTTTGACACCAAAGACCATGGCTACGCCAGCTTTTCCGCCATGGTGAAAGCGCTGGAGGCGCTGGTCGAGATTCGCAAAGGCGATTTTGACCAGGTGCTGCGCTTGCGTTGAAGGCGCTCGCGTGCACCTTCATCAGCCTGGCACCGGTGAGCGACAGCGTGCAGCGCTTGGCCAAAGCGCAGGGCATCCATTTGATGCCCATCACTGAACTGGCGCAGCTGCTCATGCCATAGGGAGCAGCCTGATGTTTGAATCGGCAGAAATTGGGCACAAGATTGGCAAAGCTGCCTACCGCGAGGCGGTGCCGCTGCTGCGCGCCGATTTGCTCGAAGCGCAGGTGGACTTGTACGCGGACAAAAAGATTCCGGTGCTGGTGCTGGTCAGCGGCCAGGACGGCGCGGGCAAGGGCGAGACCATCAATGTGTTGTACGAATGGATGGATCCGCGCTTTATCGCCACGCTGGCGTTTTCCGAGCCCAGCGATGAGGAGCGCGAACGCCCGCCGATGTGGCGCTACTGGCGCCAGTTGCCGCCCAAGGGCCGCGTCGGCATTTTTGCCGGGTCCTGGTATTCGGACCCGATTCGCGAACGCATTCATGGTGACATCTCCCTGAAAGAACTTGACGCCCGTGCCGAGCAGATCAACCGTTTTGAGGCCATGCTGGTCAATGAAGGCGCGCTGGTGCTCAAGTTCTGGTTTCACTTGACCAAGCAAGGGCAGAAAGACCGGCTCAAGGCCTTGTAGGCCGATCCCCGTACCGCCTGGCGCGTGACCCAATGGAACTGGGACCGTCTCAAGACCTACGACCGGCTGCAGGACGTGGCGGGCCATCTGCTGCGCATCACCAACACGCCGTGGGCGCCCTGGGTGGTGGTGGAGGGCTTTGATGACCGTTACCGTTCGCTGACGGTGGGGCAGGTCTTGCTGGCCGCGTTGAAGACCCGCCTGGCTGACACCAGCCCCCATGAGACACCGGTGGCGCCGATGGTGCGGGTCGATACCGGCGGCCGCAATGTGCTCTCGAAGCTTGATCTGAGCCTGCAACTGGCGGACAAGACTTACCAGCGCGAGCGGACGTAGCCGCCGGTAGCCGCAAGCCGGACAAACCCGCCAAGCACAAAGAATCCACCAAAAAGTCGGCGAAGTGAGTGTGTGCTGACGTTTGATTCACGGCCTGGATGGTGCCTCCTGATTTCAAATAATTTATATCTGTACCTAATAAGCTATCAAAATCATAGCGCATCACGTATATTCAACGAGGGCCAACGGCCGTTTTCCCATAAATTATGGGTGCTGTCCTCCTGCCGCAGCAAGAGAGTGTCAAGCAGCGGCGCCAGCGCGGTGGCATCTGGATTGGCGAGCATGACGTAGCGGGCCGATTCGCCCTCTGATTCTTCCTGAAGCAAACCGATCCAGTCCAGTTCTGACAAGGTTTCCAGTACCGGCTCCAGTTGCAGCGCGTCTACCCGCAGCAGCACCGAGAGTTGCTCCATCGTCAAGCCTTTGGCATTGGTGGCGTACGCGCGGTCAAGCTGCTGCAACGCCTCCAGTGCCAACTGAAACTGCAAGCCATGCGAACGGCCTCGGTGTTGTATGCCCGAGAGCAGGCTGGGCAGGTAGGCCGCAATCACGGCGCCCAGCAACACAATCACCCAGGCCACGTAAATCCAGATCAGCAGGATGGGCACGGTGGCAAAGGCGCCGTACAGCACAGAGTAGGTGGGCACTTTGCCCAGGTACAAGGCCAGCAACTTCTTGGCGAGCTCAAGGCCGGCCGAGACAAACAGGCCGCCGGCCCAGGCGTGACTCCATTTCACCCAGGTATTGGGCACAAAGTGGTACATCGCGGCCGTGCCCCAAGCCACCAGGAAAAACTGCAATACATCCAGCAGCAATTGCACCCCGCCTGGCATGACGCCCACCACGCCTTTGGACGCGGAGATGGCGTAAGACGTGATGCTCAGGCTGACCCCCAGTACCAGCGGTCCCAAGGTCAGGGCGGCCCAATACACCAACACGCGCTGGCCGAGGGGCCGGCGGCTGCGCACCCGCCAGATGCTGTTGAGCGTGTGATCGATGGTCAAAATCAGGGCCACCGCCGTGACCAATAACAGGGCGATCCCGGCGCCCCCCAATTTGCTGGCCTGCCCGGCAAACTGGGTCAGGTAGCCCAGCACCTGGCGGGCGATATTGTCGGGAATCAGGCTGGCCACCAACCACTGTTGCAGCACGCTCTGGAGCTGGGCAAACATGGGAAAGGCGGTAAAGATGGCCAGCGCCACGGTGACCAAAGGCACCAACGCCATGGTGGTGGTGAAGGTCAGGCTACTGGCCGTCAGGCCCAGACGGTCTTGCGAGAAGCGCTCACGCAGGGTGCGTGCCGTGCTCTTCCAGGGAAAGTTCGACAGGTTTTTGAACAAGGTTGCAAGTCGTTGCGACCAGCTCGGAGGCGGTGTGGCGGGCAGGGGAGGGGGCATGTGCATGGCCGCTATGATGCCACTCCAATGAAGACGTCAATGAACATAGAACAAAACAGCGCCTCAGTGCAGGTGCGCACCACGCGCGTGCTGGCCGTGGGCAGTTTGCTGGGGCTGATCGTGCTGGGGCTGGCCTGGGAGTTGTGGCTGGCCCCCATTCGCCCGGGCGGCTCCTGGCTGGCGCTCAAAGTGTTGCCACTGTGCCTGCCGCTGGCCGGGCTGCTGAAAAACCGCATGTACACCTACCGCTGGGTCAGCCTGATGGTGTGGCTGTATTTCACCGAAGGGGCGGTGCGCGCCTACAGTGACAAAGCGCCGGGCAACTATCTGGCGATGGTCGAAGTGGCACTTTGTCTGAGCCTGTTCACCGCCTGCGCACTGCACGTTCGCTTGCGCCTCAAAAACCCGATCAAAGAAGGCTGAACATATGCAAACCCTGCTGGATGAACTTCGCCACATCGTCGGAAACGCCCACGTATTCACCGACGGCGACCTGACGGCCTGGGAGCAGGACTGGCGCAAGCGCTCTCACGGCAAAGCATTGGCCGTCGTTCGGCCCGCTTGCACCGATGAGGTGGCACGGGTGGTCAAAGCCTGTGCCGACTATGTGAGCGCGAACCCTGCGAGCGGCGTCAGCATCGTGCCCCAGGGCGGCAACACCAGTCTGGCGGTGGGCAGCACGCCAGATGATTCCGGTCGCCAGATTGTGTTGAGCCTGCAACGCATGAACACGGTGCGCAGTCTGGACGCTGACAACTTGACCATGACCGTCGAGGCGGGCTGCATTCTGCAAAACCTGCAGGAACGCGCCGAGGAAGCGAATTTTCTGTTTCCGCTGAGCCTGGCCGCTGAAGGCACCTGCACCATTGGCGGCAACCTGGGCACCAACGCGGGCGGCACCCAGGTGGTGCGCTACGGCAACACACGTGACCTGTGCCTGGGGCTGGAAGTGGTCACCGCGCAGGGCGATGTGTGGCATGGCCTCTCAGGCCTGCGCAAAGACAACACCGGCTACGACTTGCGAGATTTGTACATTGGGTCGGAGGGCACGCTGGGCATCATCACCGCCGCCACCCTGAAGCTGTATCCGCTGCCCGCCGCCCGGCTCACGGCGTGGGCCGCCGTGCCGTCGCTGGAGGCGGCTGTTACCTTGTTGGGGCTGGCGCATCGGCACCTGGGCGCGGGCTTGACGGGCTTTGAGGCGATGGGGCAATTTGCCTTGAGCCTGGTCGCCAAGCACTTTCCACAATTGCGGGTGCCGTTGCATCTGGATGCGCCGTTTTGCGTGCTTCTGGAGAACTCGGATCACGAATCCGAGCTGCACGCGCACACACAGTTCGAGCACCTGCTGGAAACCGCGCTCGAGCAGGGCTGCGTCACCGATGCCGTGGTGAGCGAGACCCTGGCGCAGGTGAAACAACTGTGGCATGTGCGTGAAAGCATCCCGTTGGCGCAAGCGCTGGAGGGGCTCAACATCAAGCACGACATCTCGGTGCCAATCTCACGCATCCCCGACTTCGTGCGCGCCACCGATGCGCTCTTACAGCAAGCCATCCCTGGCGTGCGTCTGGTCAACTTTGGTCACCTGGGTGACGGCAATTTGCACTACAACGTGCAGGCACCCGAGGGCGTGGATGCGGCAGATTTTTTGCGTGACCATGAAGCGCGGGTCAATACCCTGGTGTTTGACTCGGTGCAAGCTTTTGGCGGCTCGATCTCGGCCGAACATGGCGTAGGCAGCCTGAAAGTCGATCATCTGGCGCATTACAAATCCCCTGTCGCCCTGGGCCTGATGCGTGCCATCAAGCAGGCATTGGACCCGCAAAATCTGATGAATCCGGGGCGGGTGATTCGGGTTTAGCCAATTTATGCGCATGATATAGTGCGCATAAATCATGCATATTTAGCGAGGAAAGTTCCATGCGCACTGCTGTTCAGGCTCCCAAACGCCCGGTCAATTTGTCGATCACAGCCGACACGATTGACAAGGCCAAAGCACTTGGCATGAACCTGTCGAAAACGGTGGATGCCTTGCTCGGTGAAGAAGTCAAACGCCGCTACTGGGAAAAATGGCGTGAGGACAATATGGAAGCCTTTGCCGCGTACAACGAGCGGGTGCGCAAATACGGGCTTCCTCTTGCCAAGTACCGCACATTTGGCAAGAGTCTGGGCGATGGCCGGGTGCAAGACTGACCATGGCGCGCTTTGATGTCTATCCCAACCCCGACGCTGATGATCGCATCCTGATTCCTTTCTGGCTTGACGTTCAAAATACCTTTCTCAACATTGAGTCCCGCGTTGTAGTCCCGCTGCACGCCAGTGAACATTTCGACATTATGGTGCGCAACCTCAACCCTGAATTCACTGTCAACGGTGTCCGCGTTGTGATGAACACCGCCGCGCTCGGTGCTGTTCCGGCAACCGATTTGCGCCGATCAGTGGCTAACCTTGGCGATCAACAGCACTTGATTCAAGAAGCCCTTGACACACTTTTTGCAGGCTACTGACATGCACCCCATCGGCTCCCAATACGAAGACTTCCTGCGCTACGTGGCCACCCACGGCGTGCTCAAGATGGACCGCACCGGCACCGGCACCACCAGCGTGTTTGGTTATCAGATGCGCTTCGATTTGAACGAGGGCTTTCCGCTGGTTACCACCAAAAAGGTGTTCCTCAAGGCCATCGTGCTGGAATTGCTGTGGTTCTTACGCGGCGACTCGAATGTGAAATGGCTGCAAGAGCGCGGTTGCACCATCTGGGACGAATGGGCCCGCCCCGACGGTGATCTGGGCCCGGTTTATGGCGTGCAGTGGCGCAGTTGGCCGACACCCGACGGTGGCCATATCGACCAGATAGCCGAAGCCATCAAGACGCTCAAAAGCAACCCCGATTCGCGTCGCATCATTGTGAGCAGCTGGAACGTGGCGGAGCTCGACAAGATGGCACTGATGCCGTGTCACGCCTTCTTCCAGTTTTACGTGGCGCCAGCGCAAACCCCGGGCGGCAAAGGCAAATTGAGCTGCCAGCTTTACCAGCGCAGCGCCGACATCTTTTTGGGCGTTCCCTTCAACATCGCCAGCTACGCGCTCTTGACCCACATGGTGGCGCAGCAATGCGACCTGGACGTCGGTGACTTCATCTGGACTGGCGGCGATTGCCACATCTACAGCAACCATGCTGAACAAGTCGCCTTGCAGCTTGGTCGCACGCCGCTGGCCTATCCCACGCTCAACATCAAGCGCAAACCGGCATCGATATTTGACTACGCCTATGAAGACTTTGAGGTCGTGGGTTATGAGTGCCACCCCGCCATCAAGGCGCCGGTGGCGGTCTAAATGAAACTCCACCTGATCTTTGCCCGCGCCGCCAATGGCGTGATCGGCAACAAAAATACGCTGCCCTGGCATTTGCCCGAGGACATGGCGCACTTCAAGCGCACCACGCTGGGCTGTCCGGTCATCATGGGGCGCAAGACCTGGGATTCGTTGCCGTCCAAGTTCCGGCCGCTGCCCGGTCGCCTCAACATTGTCGTGACACGCCAACCGGACTGGCAGGCCGCAGGCGCCTTAACGGCGCATTCGCTGGCCGAGGCTTGTGCCCTGTGTCCTTCAGACAGCAATGCCTGGGTCATCGGTGGCGCCGAGTTGTACGTGCAGGCGCTGCCAATAGCCAGCACAGCGGTGGTCACTGAAATTGACGCCAATTTTGAAGGCGACGCTTTTGCGCCACAATTCGGCCCTCAGTGGAGCGAGACTGCGCGCGAGCGGCAGGTTTCGAGCACCGGATTGAGTTTCAGTTTTGTCACCTATTGCAAAAATACAGGAGTTTGAAATGTCCGAAGATGGATTTCACGTGCACGGCCCGCACGACCACGAGCTGGAACACGCCCAAGCGGGCGATCACGGTGGCGAGCATGGCGAACATAGCGGCATGATCAACCAGATTGCATTGTTCACCGCCATCATCGCCACGATCGGCGCCATTTTTGGTTACATGGGTGGTGCCACGCAAGCCAATGCCGGCCTGTACAAAAACAACGCCACCATCAGAAAAACAGAAGCCTCCAACCAGTGGAATTTCTTCCAGGCCAAGAGCACCAAGCAGTCACTGGCCGAGTTGGCGCGTGATTTGGCGCCGGAGGATAAAAAGGCCAGCTACCAGGCCAAGATGGATCGCTATGAGAAGGAAAAGAACGATATCAAGCTTGTGGCTGACAAGATGGAGCTTGACGCCACGCACTGGGAGAAGCAGAGCGACGAGCAGATGCACCAGCACCACCGCTGGGCGCAGTCCACCACGGTGCTACAGGTCTGTATAGCACTGGCGGCAATTTCCCTGTTGACCAAGAAAAAATGGCTGGAGTACGCCATGTTTGCTGCGGGCGGTGTCGGCATCATCGTCGGTGCTTTGGCTGCGCTACATATTTAATAGCTTATTGGGCTTGTAGGACGGGGGCTTGAGCCCCATTTGACTAAAAATTTTTTACGATGAAATTCGCCACCTGGAACGTGAACTCGCTGACCGTGCGCTTGCCGCAGGTGCTGGACTGGCTCAAGGTCAACCCGGTCGATGTGCTGGCGCTGCAAGAACTCAAGCTGACCGACGACAAGTTCCCGTTTGACGCCTTCACGCAAGCCGGTTATGCAGCCCAGTGCTTCGGCCAGAAGACCTACAACGGCGTGGCGCTGCTCAGCCGGGAACCTGCACTCAACGTGGTGCGCAACGTCCCCGGCTTTGCCGACGACATGGCGCGCTCAATCAGTGCCGACGTGGCCGGTGTGCGCGTCATTGGGGCCTATTTCCCGAACGGCCAGGAGCCCGGCAGCGACAAATTTGAATACAAGATGGCATGGCTCAAGGGCCTGCGCGACTGGGTTCGCGCCGAATTGCTGACGCACCCCAAACTGGTGCTGATGGGTGACTACAACATCACCTTTGACGACGCCGATGTGTGGGACCCGGTGGGCCTGAAAGACACCATCCATTGCACCGAAGAGGAGCGTTACCACCTGCGCGCCTTGGTTGCGCTGGGTCTGCATGACGCTTACCGCCTGTTCGCGCAGCCCGAGAAAAGCTACTCCTGGTGGGACTACCGCGACTTCGCCTTTCGACGTAACCATGGCCTGCGCATTGACCACGTCCTGGTCAGCGACGCGCTAAAAGCCCGGGTGACGGGCTGTGTGATTGACAAGGCGCCGCGCAAGAATGAACGCCCCAGTGACCACGCGCCGGTGGTGGTGACGCTGGCGGACGCCAAGAAAGCCTAATTTTCTATTGTTTTAATAGCTGCTGGTTAAGGCTGGACAAGGGCTAGAGCCTGATTTACTCCAAACCCAACTCCTGAATCTTGCGCGTGATGGTGTTGCGGCCAATGCCTAGTTTTTGGGCTGCCTCAATGCGTCGGCCCCGGGTGGTAGCCAAGGCGGCCAGAATCAGCCGCGCCTCAAAACGGCGCGTCAGCGCGTCCCACACGTCATTGCGATCACTTGCCAGCAAGGCATGGGCTTCGGCTTCAAGCCCCTGCTCCCAAGCCGCCCCGAGCACTTCACTAGCGCTGCCAGGCTGCGGTGGCGCCATGGCAGCCGATCCGCAGGCGGGCATTGACTCTGGGCCTGCGGTGGCCGCTACCAGCGATGACTCGGGTGGCTGCGGTTGCGGGGCAGACATCATCAGGGTTGCGGGCGAGGGCATGGCGGCGGGCGCCTCACCGAGGCCAGTTGCCATCACCGCCACTTCCGGCGGCAAGTCCTTGGGTTCGATCACCTGTGCTGGCGCCATGACGGTCAGCCAGTGGCAGATGTTTTCCAACTGCCGCACGTTGCCCGGAAAGGCAAAGTTGCCCAGCCACGCCAGTGCCGCTTCTGAAATTCTTTTGGGTTCGACACTCAGCTGTGCGGCACTTTGCTGCAAAAAGTGGCGCGTCAGTACGGCAATGTCCTCCTTGCGCTCGCGCAAGGGCGGCAGGCGCAGGCGGATGACGTTGAGCCGGTGAAACAAGTCCTCCCGGAATGCACCCTCCTTGACGCGTTGCTCCAGGTCTTGGTGCGTGGCGGCAATCACGCGCACATTGGTTTTGACGGCGCTGTGACCGCCGACCCGGTAAAAATGACCATCGCTCAAGACGCGCAAAAGCCGAGTTTGCAGGTCAAACGGCATGTCGCCGATTTCGTCCAGAAACAGCGTTCCGCCATCAGCCTGCTCAAAGCGGCCCCGGCGCATGGCCTGCGCGCCGGTGAAGGCGCCGCGCTCATGCCCGAACAGTTCGGACTCCAGCAAGTCTTTGGGAATGGCGGCGGTGTTGATCGCCACAAACGGCCCCTTGGCGCGTGGCGAGTGCTTGTGCAGCGCACGCGCCACCAGCTCTTTGCCCGAGCCAGACTCGCCGGTGATCATGACCGTGACGTTGCTCTGGCTCAAACGGCCAATGGCGCGAAATACATCCTGCATCGCCGGCGCCTGGCCCAGCATCTCGGGGGCGTCGGAGGTGAGTTCTTGCGCTACTTCTTCGCGCTGGCTTTCTTCGACCGCGCGGCGAATCAGCTCCACCGCCTTGGACAGGTCAAATGGCTTGGGCAGGTATTCAAACGCGCCGCCCTGAAAGGCGGATACCGCGCTGTCCAGGTCGGAATACGCGGTCATGATGATCACCGGCAGCGCGGGGTATTTTTCCTTCACTTTTTCCAGTAGATCCAAACCCGAGCCGCCCGGCATGCGAATGTCACTCACCAACACGCGCGGCGCGTTGTCGTCGTTGCAGTCACTGAGCGCGGCCAGTACCTCGCGCGAACTGGTGAAGCTGCGCGTAGGCAGGTTCTCCCGCAGCAGCGCCTTTTCCAGCACGAAGCGGATGGACTGGTCATCATCTACGATCCAAATCGGCTTCATAAGCGGGTTTACCTCAGGTCAATGGCCAAGTGGCCGGAGCGGTTAAGGAAGAGGAATCAATATCTTGAAATCCGTGCAGCCTGGCACACTGTCGCACTCGATCAAACCGTGGTGTTGCTGGACAAAGGTTTGCGCCAAGGTCAGCCCCAACCCCGAACCGCCTTCGCGCCCTGACACCAGCGGATAGAAGATGCGGTCTTTGATCGAGTCTGGTACACCAGGCCCGTTGTCAATCACATGCAATTCCAGTGCCAACCGATAGCGCTGCTTACCAAAAGTGATCTGGCGCGCAATTCGCGTGCGAAAAGTCAGGCAGGCGCTGCCTTGCGCGATCTGCGCTGCCAGCGCCTGGCAGGCGTTGTGCGCAATGTTGAGTACGGTCTGAATGAGCTGCTCGCGGTCACCGCGAAACTCGGGAATCGAGGTGTCAAAGTCGCGCACCACCTGCAGACCCTTGGGGAATTCGGCCGACAGGAGCAGGCGCACATGCTCACAGACCTCATGGATGTTGACATCCCCCACCAGATGCGGGCGCCGGTGCGGTGCCAGCAGCCGGTCGACCAGCGTTTGCAGACGATCCGCCTCATGAATGATGACCTGCGTGTACTCGGTGAGCTCGGTCGAGTCCATTTCGAGCTCCAGCAACTGCGCCGCGCCGCGAATGCCGCCCAGCGGGTTCTTGATCTCATGCGCCAGATTGCGGATCAGCTCTTTGTTGGCCTGCGCCTGCTCAGCCAGGCGTTCCTCCCGGTCCTGACGCGCCTGCTGCTCCAGTGGCAGCAACTCGACCACAATT
>DATCIC010000192.1:0-2781 GCA_036508025.1 Rhodoferax sp.
CACCCCGCCGCCCGCCAGCAGCGCGGGCAGGCTGGAGGCAAAGCGCAGGCGTTGATCGGTCTGGTTCAGGTACAGGGGCTTGACGCCAAAGCGGTCTCGCGCCAGAAACAGCTGGCTGCTGCGCTGATCCCAAATGGCAAAGGCAAACATGCCGATGAAGCGCTTGACACATTGGTCGCCCCAGGCGTGGTAGGCCTTGAGGATGACTTCGCTGTCACCGTCGGAGAAGAAGGTGTAGCCCAGGGCGATCAGCTCGTCACGCAATTCCCGGTAGTTGTAAATCGTGCCGTTAAAAACCAGCGCCAACTCCAGCGCAGTGTCCACCATCGGCTGGTGCGCGGCGGCTGACAAATCAATGATGGACAGGCGCCGGTGGCCAAACGCCAGCGGGCCGTTTTGGTACGTGCCCGCGTCATCCGGTCCGCGGCGCGCCAGTTGCGCTGACATGCGCGCAAGGGCTGCCAGATCCGGCGCGGCGCCGTCAAAACGCAGTTCACCGCAAATGCCGCACATCAACGCGCTCCCACGTCCAGCGTATGCGGCGGCACCACGATCACCGGCGCAAAGCCGCCACCTTCGGTGCGGAAGTTGGTGGTTTGCCCGGCGTACATGCGCGCTGCAAGTAATTGGACGACCCCGTGGTAGGTGTAGGCGCGAAGGTCAAACTTCAGGTCGGTCTGCACGCCATCGACTTCAATCAGGCGCTGGCCGGGTGGCACCAGGGCCTGCGCCACAAAGTCGCCGGCCAGAATCTCGCCCCAGACCCGGCGCGTCAGCTTGTCACCGCGGTAAGCGGCCTTGCCGCCGAAGCTGGCGACCGGCTTGAAAAATAGCTGACGCCGACTGGCCCACAACGCATCGGCGCGCTCAGGGGTGACGAGTTGCGTCTGCGGCACGCCCGCCTGCAGCAGGCTGCGGTCGGCGCTGGAGGCGCCCCAGGTGGCCAATAAATCATCCTGGCTGAGCGCGATCAGGTTGCGCTTGTCGGCATACAGGGCGTGAGCGTGCGGGTCCGGCGTCAATACCACGGCGCCCGCTTCATAAGCACTTTTCAGGGCCTGGTGTCCCGGCTCGCCCAGGTAGAAATCCGTCAGGCGGTTGTAGACCAGGTCCACCACCCGTGCCCCGTGCCAGAGCTTGCCGTCGCGCCAATCCAGCGCTGACGGGTCAGCCACGCTGGCGGCTACGCCGTGGTGAATGAACAATTGCCGGAACAACTCAAACTCGGGCGCCAGGTACTGCGTGAGCGGGTCGTCGTCCACGATCAGGACGTAGCCCAAGGTGGCATTGCCACGCTGGCGCTGCCACTCAAACGCGAACATGTCAAAAAATGTTTGCTCCAGCGTGTCAGGCGAGGCCTTTGGGGCAAAGGCCCAGTCCATTTCCTCGCAACAAGCCTCCTGGGCCCGCGCCAGTGCCACATTGAGCAAGGCACCACCGGCATTGGTGTTGATCTCGATCAGTTGCGGCCCCTGCACACCCAGATGAAAGTCAAAGCCCATGCAGGCCCCGACCGGACCAAAAGCGTGTTGGGCAATCGCTGGCGCACGCGCCAAGGCCTGGGCCTGGTAGAGCGGCAAGCCGATCACTCGCTCGATGGCTGCAATCGCCGCCGCCATTTTTTTCGCCATCTCGCTGGCCAGAAAGACCACGGTGGACGAGAACAGGTGCGGTCGCGTTTGGGTGATGCTTTGCATCAAGCCCTTGAGGCAGGGGTCGCGCTCAATCTGCTCGCGCAAGCGGCCCTGGTTCAGGGTGCGACAAAAGCAGTCCTGGTTCAGGGCCTCGGCCGAACTGCGACTCGGCAAAAGCGCCGTGCCAGGCGTGGAATCAGGCGTCTGACCCGGTGGCGTGAATGAATCTTGTGTGCTGGAACTCATTGCATGAGCATACGACAACCCAATCAGACCACGGGAACCGGGGCTCATGCGGCCAGCGCCAGGGCTGATTTGCATCGTGGCGTTGCGGATCAGCCTTGCGATACAGTGCGTTGCAAACACACCGCTGGCGCGCACCGTGCGGACAAGGATTGAAATAATGGAAAAACACGATTGCATTCTGATCGTCGATGACGAGCCGGAGATCCGTCGGCTGCTGGTCGACTACCTCACGCGTAACAACTTGGAGGCCGTTGCCGCCCGCGACGGCCGTGAGATGTGGCAGATGCTGGACCGCCGCGCGATTGACCTGGTGGTGCTGGACTTGATGCTGCCCGACACCGATGGCTTGACGCTGTGCCGCGAACTGCGCGCCAAGTCGACTCTGCCGGTGCTGATGTTGACTGCGCTGGGTGAGGAAACCGACCGCATCGTCGGGATTGAGATGGGCGCAGATGACTACCTGGTCAAGCCCTTCAACCCGCGCGAACTGCTGGCCCGCATCAAGTCCATCTTGCGTCGCACGCGGGCGCTGCCGCCCAATCTGCGGCCCGAGTCGGCGCGCTGTCTGTGCTTTGCCGGCTGGTGTCTGGATACGGCGGAACGCCTTTTGACCGCGCCCGACGGCGTGGCCACGCCCTTGTCGGGCGGTGAATACCGGCTGCTGCATATTTTGCTGGACCACCCGAACCGGATATTGAGTCGCGACCGGTTGACCGAAATGATCCATGGCCGGGAGGCCGAGGCCTATGACCGCGCGATTGACGTGCAGGTCAGTCGGCTGCGCCAGCGCCTGCGCGACGACAGCCGCGAGCCGAAACTGATCAAGACCGTGCGCGGCGAGGGGTATGTGCTGGCCGCCAGCGTGCAGAGGCAGGCTTCATGCATCTGAGCTGGCGTGGCT
>DATCIC010000193.1:0-3729 GCA_036508025.1 Rhodoferax sp.
TAGGCATTGGCCACGTTTTGTACCACGTACTTCAGGACCTGGGTCCAGTCGGCGCGTTGCACCAGCGTGCTGAACCTGGTGCCAAGTTCGCATTGGCCAGGGGCTGCCACTTCATGGTGGAACACCTCGACCGGAATGCCCAGCGACTCAAGGATCAGCGACATTTCAGCGCGCATGTCTTGCGTGCTGTCCACCGGGGGCACGGGAAAGTAGCCACCCTTGGTGGTGGGGCGGTGGCCGCGGTTGCCGCCTTCCATCTTCTTGCCGGAATTCCAGGGCGCTTCGTAGTCGTCAATCTTGAAGAAGGTGCCCGACATGTCGGTGTTCCAGCGTACATCGTCGAACAGGAAAAACTCTGGCTCCGGACCGAAGAAGGCGGTGTCACCCATGCCCGAGGCCTTCAGGTAGGCTTCGGCCCGATGCGCGACCGAGCGCGGGTCGCGGTCATAGGCTTTGCCGTCGCTGGGCTCGACCACGTCGCAGCTCATAAACAAAGTCGTTTCTTCAAAGAACGGATCAATGTTGGCGGTGTTGGGGTCTGGCATGAGCTGCATGTCGGAGGCTTCTATGCCTTTCCAGCCGGCGACGGACGAGCCGTCAAAGGCATGGCCTTCGCTGAACTTGTCTTCATCAAAATGAGAAACCGGCACGGTCACGTGCTGTTCCTTGCCCCGGGTATCGGTGAAACGGAAGTCAACGAATTTGACTTCGTTTTCTTTCACCATCTTCATGACGTCTGCGACGGTCTTGGCCATCAAATACTCCTGGTTGAATCGTTGTTGAAAAGCGGTTGGTTAGGTCCTAAGCAGTTTTTGTGCCAGTTACGGCGCTACGACCTCAATGCCCAATGCAACATTTTGCCCTGACTTTCAGCCGCAGCCGACCCTCGTTGCAGAAACATTACATCGCATCAATGAGTTCAGGCACCAATTAAGTGCACTATTTGTGTCTATTGAATTCGTCAGGATTATTTTTGCACCAATTCAGGGCCAAGATTGGCGTTAAAACGGTGCAGGCCCGCCAGCAGGTCAGAATAAGCCAGGGCGACCCGTGCTGGTTCACCCTTGACCCCCAGTTCAATGTGGCGGCCGTACTCGGGATGATCCACGCTGGGCAGGCTGAACACCTTGATGCCGACGTGCCGCCGCTCAATGTCTTGCATCAGCGGCGTCAGGGTCGCCTCCATGGCGCCAAACACGATGACCGATTGCTCGATCCAGGCTGCCGTTTGGTGCAACTGCGGGTAAATCGTGTCCAGCACCCATTCGATCATCGGCCAGGCCATCACCGGAAAGCCCGGAACGAAATGGACTGAACCACAACTGAAGCCGGCAATGCGGTTATACGGGTTGGGAATGATTTGCGCACCGACCGGAAACACGGCCATGTTGAGCCGGTGCAGGTTGTCGGGGTGATCGGGATCAAAGATGCTGCCCTGTTCTTGGGCGAGGTCTTGCATGCGTTGGCGGATCAGCTCGGCGGCGTCTGGGTGCAGCGCCAACGCAACTCCGAGGGCATCAGCGGCGCACTGGCGGGTGTGGTCGTCGGGGGTGGCGCCAATGCCGCCGGTTGAAAACACCACATCGCCCGATGCAAAGGCACGCTTCAGGGTGGCCGTGATGCGCTCGGGCGAGTCGCCCACGTACTCGGCGTAGTCAAGTGGCAGGCCGCGCGCCTTGAGCAGTTCGATGACTTTGGGCAGGTGTTTGTCAGCGCGCTTGCCTGACAAAATTTCATCCCCAATGATGATCAGGCCGAAATGGGGTGCTGCGTTAGAGGGAGGTGTTGTTGTTGGCAGTTGGTTCATCCGGCAATGTTAGCGCTTGCACGTCAATCGTTGTGGCGCCAGGCGAGGGCGCGGTTGCGACCGGGTCCGCTTCGGCCCGTAAGGCTTGCAGGGCGGCCAGACTGTAGTGCGCAAACCAGAGTGAAGACAACGCAAAAATCAGCGTGTAAAGCCAGATCGCCAGCGGCATCAAAATGACAAACGCTGCGGCAAACAAGACACCTGAGGCCCACAACATGCTGGGTGCGGCGCCCAGGTAGCCGCAAAAAACGCCGATACCCAACAACCAGCCGCGATGACGGCGAAAAATCTCGCGTCGCTCCTCGACACTGGCGTGTTCGGCCAGTGCATCAAACGCCATCACGCGATAAGTCAGCCAGCCCCAGATCAGCGGCGGCAGCACCAGAATCAAGGGCGGAATCAGCCACAGCGGCAGGGAAACCAGCAAGGCAATCAAGGCCAGCCCGGTCGAGCCCAAAGACCACAGCAGACTGCGCACAAAGGAGCCACCGTGCTTGCGCTCGAGTTGCGGAAAACGCCGCGCAGCCACCAGCCGGGTTAGCGCTGGTGTCATCAACAGTGCCACGGTGAGCAAGGACAGCAGCACAAGGATGGGCGTCACGGCAAAAATCACGATCAAAGGCGCCAGCGCCAGCTTGAGGCTACCCGCGCCCACGCTCTGCAGCCAGTCCCACACGGTGTTGATGAGGGTGGAAGCCTCCAGCGCCCCGCGCACCCATTCCAGCGTGTTGTCCCAAAAGTAGTAGCCCAGACCCAGAGCGAGCGCCACCGTCAGCACCAGCGGCAACAGCGACAACACGATCACACGCGGGTGCAGGCAATAGGCCACTGCGCGCCAGAAGGCATCGAGAAACAGGTTCATGACACAAGCATACGCGCGCTGGCCGTATCAACTTTTGAGGCTGGCCAGATCAGCCACACTCAACCAACGCCATTGGCCTGGGGCCAGGTCCTCGGGCAAACGCAAACCGCCAATTTGCGAGCGGTGCAAGGCCTCCACCCGGTTGCTGACCGCCGCCACCATGCGTTTGACCTGGTGGTATTTGCCCTCGGTCAGCGTCAGGCGCAGGTGGTGGCTGGATACCGCCTCGGCGGCAGCGGCGCGCACCGGTTTGGGGTCATCGTCGAGCACCACACCGGCCAGCAGCCGGGCCACCTGGGTGTCGTCGAGCGGGTGCTTGACCGTGACCTCGTAGACCTTGGGCACATGGTGGCGCGGCGAATTCATGCGGTGGATGAACTGGCCGTCGTCGGTGAGCAGCAGCAGCCCGGTGGTGTCCTGATCCAGGCGGCCAACCGCCTGCACGCCTTGCACCGCGCCCTTTTGCGGGCGCAGGCGCAGGGGCGAGGGCAGCAGGGTGTAAATGCTGGGGTAGGTGGAGGGCTTCTGGGAGCACTCGGTGGCGCTGGGCTTGTGTAGCATGACGTAGGCTTTTTCATGGTAAGGCCAGTCCACACCCTGAACCCGCAAGCGCAAATCTTTCGCTATAAATTCAGTAGCTGCTTGCGTATGTTGGACGGGGGATAGAGCCTGATTTGACTCATAAACCCCGACCAAACCTTGCTGAATCATGCCTGCACACACGCGCCGCGTGCCAAAGCCCTGGGAATAAAGAATGTCTTGTAACTGCATGGACAGAGTATCGCAAAGCCGGCGTTGAAACGTCGTCAGTGCGGACCCACGGCGGCGTTAAAGCACACCAAAATCATTAAATCAAGCGCGCGGCTTCGCGCGCCGCCACCAGGCCTTCATCGGTCGGCACGACCCACACCTGTACCCGGCTTTGTCGCGTATGGATGGCCATGATCTCGTTGCCGACGGCCTGCTGGTTCAGCAGCGGGTCGATCACGACACCCAGCCAGGCCAGGCGCTGGCCCATCTGTGCCCGCAGCTCAATGTCATGCTCGCCAATGCCACCGCT
>DATCIC010000194.1:0-8941 GCA_036508025.1 Rhodoferax sp.
AACATCGGCGTCTCGACCGTGAGCCGCCATATCAAGGACCTTGAAACCCGCCTGGGGCTCACCTTGTGTCGGCGCGGCCGGGCCGGCTTTGCTTTGAGCGCCGAGGGCGAGAAAATCTATGCCGAGACGCTGCGCTTGCTGGCTGGGGTGGACGCGTTTCGCAGCCGCGTGGACGAAATCCACCAGCGCATGGGGGGCGAGCTGCACATTGCGGTGTTTGACAAGACGGCCAGCAACCCGGCAGCGCATATCAGTTCGGCCATCGCGCGCTTTGCCGAGCGGGCGCCCGACGTG
Source organism: Rhodoferax sp. (assembly GCA_036508025.1). Taxonomy (GTDB): domain Bacteria; phylum Pseudomonadota; class Gammaproteobacteria; order Burkholderiales; family Burkholderiaceae_C; genus Rhodoferax. The sequence goes on from DATCIC010000194.1 coordinate 295, forward strand.
ATTTTGCATCTGCATGTGGCGCCGCTCAACACGATTGAGCGTGGTGTGCTCGACGGCCAGTTCCAGGTCGGTGTCATTCCGGGGCACCGCAGCTCAGACACGCTGGCCTATGACGAACTGTTTGCCGAGACCATGTTTTTGTATTGCGGCGCCGAGCACGCCCTGTTCCCGGACGGCCAAGCCGTGCCGGAGCCGGCTGACTGGGAGGCGCTGCGCGCGTATGACTTTGCCGGTCTGGGCTACCACTCGCCCAACATGGAAATCAGCCAGCAGGTGCACCTGCTGCGCAAGGCCACCGGCTATGACCAGGAGTCCATCGCCACGCTCATTTTGTCGGGCAAATACCTGGGGTTTTTGCCGGATCATTACGCTGACGGCTTTGTGCATACCGGCCAGATGCGTGCAGTGAAACCGGCGCTGTTTCGCTACACCTGCGGCTTTTTCAGCATCGTGCGCGCCTCACCGCAGCCGTCGCGCGTGAGTTGCGCGTTTCGGGATTGCTTGCTGGCAGCGCACCGGGGCATCAGCGCTGGCTGAGCGGCTCGGGCGGCTCTTTGTCGCCCAGCCTGACGCGAAATTGCTCCAGCTTGGCCTCATAGTCTTCGGCCTCGCCATAAGCCAGAAAGCGGGCATAGCGTGAATGGGCGCCGAGCATCTTGCGCGCATGCTTGATCGGGCAAAAATACTCTTCCGTGCGCCCGATGACCTCGCTCACAAAGGCGATCAGGCCGTTGCCATAGGCGCAGTAGGTGCAATGAAACTTCTCAATGAAGTTGAGGTAGCCCAGCTGCTGGCGGTCGAACACGATGTAGTCGCCACGGCGCACCTTGGTGATGCCGTATATCGGAAAACAAGTGGCCTGGTAAAAGCTCACACACAGATCCAGCATGACCATCGGCACGATCATGCTGTAGATGATGGGTCCGGTGATCAGGTTTTGCGGCCGGTAAGCCACCAGCCAACGAAAGAAGCTGGTTTTGAGCTGGCGATGCGCCTGGCGGATGGCGGCCTCGAACTCGACCCGCTTGCCCTTGATCTTGTACAGGGCGCTGGCCTCCTGCGCCTGCACCTCGCGCCGCAAATCGTCTTCAAGCGCGCTCATCTGGTCGAGTAACTGGCGAATTTTTTCATTCATATGGCCCGCATTGGAACACCATCGGCGGCCGCTCTCATGGACAATCCCGATTTAACCCACAGGAGTTGGTGCTGATCGTGTTGCTCAATATGACGATGACTCTTAAACCGTTCCAGTCGCTTGACCGGACTGGATCATGATGCTCGGCCACGGCGCGCCTGATTGGGGTGTGGTCGCGATCTTCGTCACGGTCTACCTTGGCATGATTCTGGGTGGCCTGCCGCGCCTGAAGCTCGACCGCTCGGGTGTGGCCTTGCTGGGGGCGATTGGCGTCATCGGCCTGGGGGTGATGAATACCGGGCAGGCCGCGCAGGCGGTGGACTGGCCGACCATTCTGCTGTTGTTTTCTTTTATGGTGCTGTCGGCGCAGATGCGCTTGGGTGGTTTTTACACGACGGTGACGCACCGGGTGGCAGCCCTGCCACTCGGGCGCAGTGGCCTACTGGCCGCGTTGATTGCCGTGGCGGCGGCGCTGTCGGCCGTGTTTTCCAATGACATCGTGTGTTTGGCCATGACCCCGGTGGTGGCGCGCCTGTGCCTGCAGCGGCGTCTGGACCCGGTGCCGTTTTTGCTGGGCCTGGCCTGCGCCGCCAATATCGGCTCCGCCGCGACGCTGATCGGCAACCCACAAAACATGTTGATCGGCTCGGTGCTGCAGCTGCCGTTCGGCGCCTACGTGCGCCAGGCCTTGCCGCCCGTACTCATGAGCCTGGCGGTGCTGTGGGTCTGGTTGGTGTGGGGGCCGCAGGTTCGGGTGGCAAGCTTGCCCCGGCTGAAGTTGCCCCCCGACTTGGCCACTGAACTCCGCGCAGGGGAACCGTTTGATGCGTGGCAATCCATCAAGGGCTTGGTCGTTGCCGCGGCGCTGCTGCTGGTTTTTCTGTTCACCGACTGGCCGCGTGAGGTCGCAGCTCTGGTCGGCGCGGGCGTGCTGCTGCTGAGTCGTCGCTTTCATTCCTCACGTGTCATGGGGCTGGTTGACTGGGATGTGCTGGTGCTGTTCATGGGCCTGTTCGTGGTCAATCACGCGTTCGAATCCACCGGTCTGGCGGCGCAAGCGGTCGCCTGGCTGGGTGCGCAAGGCGTGCACCTGGCTGATCCCGGCCCCCTGTTCGTGGCCGGGGTTGGCTTGTCGAACCTGCTGTCGAATGTGCCGGCCGTCATGCTGCTGCTGCCCCACCTCAGGGGCATGGAGGCTGGCGTCACACTGGCGCTGGTGAGCACCTTGGCGGGCAACCTGCTGCTGGTGGGCTCGATTGCGAATCTGATCGTGGTGGACCTGGCGCAACGCAATGGTGTAAGCATCGACTGGAAAGCCCATGCCCGGGTTGGCATTCCGGTGACGCTGATGACGCTGGCGATTGTCTGGATCTGGCTGTCGGGGATATTGACCGTCGGATAGGTTTTCAAGCAGCCCAGCGCACATGCCGCGCCGCAGCTCTTGTGCTACATTTAGTATAGCATAACACGCTTACTGGACGGTGGCTACAGGCCAATTCTGCATAAATTTTTGCTGGCATCAGCGCCAGCGCCGATGACCGCCATAGCCGCCGCGGTAGCCAAAATCAAGCTCAACTCCAACCGGTGGGTAATAGGGCCCGGCGTAATACCCGGTATAGGCGGGTGGCATGACCACCACATTGGCAGGCGGCCCATAGGATGGCTGGACATAGCTTGTCGTATTTGCAGGTTCCTGAGCGCCCGCGCCGGCGGGTGTAATTTGCAGTTGAATGGTGGGGCCCGGGTCGTTTGGCATTTGGACAGAATACTGTTTACCGCCAAATTCATACACCACGTTGTAGGCCACAGGCCGGTTCTCAAAAAAGGTCTGCATTGCACAACGTTGCACGTTTTGAGACTCTGCCGCTGGCGCCCCTTCAATCCGGTCCCCAAGGACGGCGCCACCGAAAATGCCGAGCATGGTGGCAGCTGCCTTGCCGCCGCCCCCACCCACGGCATTTCCCACAGCGCCCCCGGCAATGGCGCCCATGACGGCGCCGGCTCCCGACTTGGCTGGCTGCACCGCCACCTGCTCGGTGCTGCACACCTGCCGGGGGATGCCGACCTGTTGCATGACGGGCGTGGCGGAAATGACATGGCCCACCTCTTGCGCCAGACTCAGCCCACTGCTGACCATGGCTGCAGACAATAAAAGTAGTTTTTTCATGATGTTTGCTTTGTTGATCTCTGATTAAGGTCAATCAGAACCAGTTGGAATGCATTTCCTGGTTGAAGTTCCATTGAGAAGCGGCAACGATGGCGTCCCTTTGCCGGTGCGCCCTCTGGCCTCAGGATTCTGCCGTGAGCACTGGCCCCGTGCCGCTAAAACGATCCAGCGCGAGGTAGATCACCGGCGTGATAAAAAGCGTGATGGCTTGTGAGAACACCAAGCCGCCGACGACCGCCAAGCCCAGCGGTTGCCGCAACTCGGCCCCGGCGCCAAGGCCCAGGGCAATCGGCAGCGCGCCCATCAGGGCCGCCATGGTGGTCATCATAATGGGGCGAAAACGCAGGATACAGGCCTCCCGAATCGCCTGCGCCGCCGCCATACCCTGATGGCGCTGCGCGTCGAGGGCAAAGTCGATCATCATGATGGCGTTCTTTTTCACGATCCCCACCAGCATCACAATCCCGATGGTGGCAATCAAGGTCAGGTCTTGTCCAAACAGCATCAAGGTGAGCAAGGCCCCGACGGCTGCCGAGGGTAAACCGGCGATGATCGTGATCGGATGGATGTAGCTCTCATAGAGCACCCCCAGCAGCACGTAAATGACCAGCAAGGCGGCAATGATCAGCACCATCTGGCTGCCTTGTGAACTCTTGAACACGGCGGCGTCACCACCATAGCTGGTGATGATGGAGGATGGCAGCTGGATCGCCGCGCGCGCGGCATCAATCTTTGCCGTGGCAGCCCCCAGCGCTGCACCGGGCGCCAGATTGAATGACACAGTCACTGCCTGTAACTGACCGACGTGATTGATCGAGGTCGGCCCCAAGGTGCGCTCCACCGTGGTGAAGTTTGAGATCGGCACCAACGCGCCGGTGTTCGAGCGCACGTAAATGCCGCCCAGCGCACGCTCGTCTTCCTTGGCATCGGCTTGCACCTCCATGATCACCTGGTAACTGTCGGTGGGCAGGTACATGGTGGAGACCTGACGCTCGCCAAACGCGCTATAGAGCGCGGTGCGGATGGCGTCAATTGACACGCCGAGCTTGTTGGCACTGTCACGGTCAATCTTGAGTTGTGCCTGCAGGCCACGCAACTGCGCGTCGCTCGTCACATCGCGAAACAGGGGATCAGCGCGCAGACGGTCTTGCAGCTTGACGGCCCAGCTATTGAGTTCATCGGCCCTGACGCTCTGCAAAATGTATTGGTACTGCGCCTTGCTCGGGCGACCGCCCAACTGCAGGTTTTGCACCGGACGCATGAAAACGCTGATGCCAGCCACCTCGCGCAGCTTGAGACGCAAGCCTTCAATCACTTTTTTCATCTGCTGGCGCTGGTTACTTGGTTTCAATGCGATAAACATGCGCCCCGTGCTTTGTGGGCCGGAACCGCCATTGAAAGAACTCACGGCGGCGACGTTGTTGTCGGCGCGGATGATGGCTGCGGCACGCTCCTGCAAGCGCACCATTTCCGGGAACGAAGCGTCCTCAGACGCCTCGGTAGAAACCTGAATTTGCCCGATGTCTTCTTCTGGAAAGAAGCCCTTGGGAATAATGTTGATCAGCCATACCGTGCCCACCAGTGTGGCCAGTGCCAGCAGCAGCACCAGGGTTCTGTGGCCCAGCGCGATGTCAAGCAAGCGGGTGTAGCCGGCCAGCAAACGATCAAAGCCGCGCGCAAACGAGCGCACCACGGCGCCTGGCGGCTTCTTGTGTGCGTCGTCGGTCAGAAAACGGCTGGCCAGCATCGGCACCAGCGTGAGCGAGACAAAGGCCGAGACGATGATCGCCAAGCCCACCACCACGGCAAATTCGTGGAACAAAAGGCCGATCACGCCAGGCATGAAAAAAATCGGAATAAACACCGCGATCAGGGAGGTGGAGATTGAAATAATCGTAAACCCGACTTCTCGCGCGCCCTTTAGTGCGGCCGGAAACGGTGCTTCGCCGTTCTCGACGTGACGCATGATGTTTTCCAGCACCACAATGGCGTCGTCCACCACCAGACCCACCGCCAGCGTCAGACCCAGCAACGAGATGTTGTCGAGGCTATAGGAAAAGCCCCACAGCAGTGCCACCGCGCCCACCAATGACACCGGCAGCGACATCATCGGGATCATGGTCGCCACAAAACGGCGCAAAAAAAGAAAAATCACCAGCACCACCAGCGCAATCGTGCCCAGCAGCGTGAGGGACACGTCATGCAAGGCCTCGCGCACCGAGACCGATCGATCCAGGAAGGGCACCAATTTGACCGACTGCGGCATCTGGCTTTGCAAATTGGGCAAGGCGCTGCGAATGGCGTCCACCACGCGCACCGTGTTGGCACCGGGTTGGCGTTGCACCGCCAGCGTAATCGAGTTTTCGCCGTTGTAAGTGGCCCAGCTTTTCAGCGTCTCCAGCGAGTCTTCGACCTGCGCCACCTCTTTGAGTCGTACCGGATTGCCGCCCCGGTTACTGACTATCAGATCGGAAAAATCTGCCGCATTGCGGAGCTGTCGATTGGCCTGCAGCATCAATGTCTGGCGTGGGCCGTCGAGCGTGCCAACCGGCGTATTCACATTGGCGGCACGCAGGGCGGTGCTCAATTCATCGAGCCCGATGTTGCGCAGCGCCAGCGCCTCGGGATGCACGCTCACGCGCACCGCGTAGCGTTTGGAACCATAGACGTTGACCTGCGCCACGCCATCGATGATTGACAGCGTGGGCGAGATCAAATGCTCGGCAAAATCCTGCAGATCGGACGGCGCCAGCGAGGGCGAGGTCATGGCAATCAACAGTACCGGCGCATCGGCCGGGTTGACCTTGCGGTAGGCCGGTGTTTCGGTCATATCCTGCGGCAGCGAGCGCTGCGCGCGTAAGAGCGCGGCCTGCACATCGACCGCCGCCGCATCTACATTGCGACCCTCGTCAAACTCCAGCGTCAGCGAGGTGCTCCCCAGCGTGCTGGTCGAACTGATGGTTTTGAGCCCTGGCACGGTCTGAAATTGTTTTTCCAACGGCAACGCGACCGAGCTGGCCATGGTTTCAGGATTGGCGCCAGAGAAGTGGGCAGAGACGTTGATTACCGGCGTGTCGTAACTGGGCAGTGCCGCCACCGGGATACTCTGGAAACCAATCACCCCGGCCAACACGATGGCCAGATTGAGCAGCACCGTCATCACCGGACGACGGATAAAAAGTTCGGAAAAATTCATGACGCAGTTGAGCGCTGTTGGCTCGCCGCTGCACCGCTGGCTGCTTTGGACGCCGCGCCGCCCGCCGGACCCGATGCGCCTCCTGCGGGCGCGCGCGCCTGCTCAAGCACCGGTGCGTTCGGGCGCAGATTCTGTTTGCCATCGAGCACAATCGACTCGCCCGCCTTGACCCCGGTGACGGCGGCGTCATCGCCTTGGGCCAAGACAACCTGTACCGGGCGCAGGACGGCCTTGCCAGCCTCCACCACATAGACCATCGTGCCACGAGCGTTTGGAATGATGGCCGCTTGCGGTATCACGACCGCGTCCTTGAGGGTGTTGACGGTCTGTGATATGTCAACAAAAGCGCCCGGCCACAACTTGCCTTGCGGGTTGGCAAAAACAGCCTTCACTTTGACCGAACCGGAACTGGGATCGATGGTGTTATCCACAAAATTCAGATGCCCCATAAAGCTGGCACCCCCATCCGCAATCGTCGCCTTCACCGCCGCCCCCCCATTCTTCAGTGCCGACAGGGTATCTGCGAGCGTGCGCTGGGGCAGATTGAAGCTCACCGCAATCGGGTCAAGCTGGGTGATGGTGACCAAGCTGGTCAGGTTGGCCTGCACCACGCTGCCCTGGGAGAGATTGACTGCGCCGGCCCGCCCCGCGTTAGGCGCGCTGATGTGGGCGTAGGAGACCGCCACACGGGCCGCCTCGATGGCGGCCTGGTCAGCCACCACGGACGCCGCCATGGAGTCCAACTGCGCTTGTGCGGTATCGACAGCGCCTTGTGAAATAAAGTTTTGTGAATACAACTGTTGGGCCCGTGTCAGCTGGCGCTGGGCGTCCGCGCGAAGCGCGTTGTCTTTGGCAAGCTGGGCACGGGCTTTAGCTAGGTTCGCTTCATCGGTGCGCGAATCCAGTGTGAATAGCAGCTCTCCTGCTTTGACAAATTGCCCGTCCTGGATATGAATCTTGCTCACAACGCTGGTGACCTGGGATTTGATGTCCACGCTGGCCAAGGCCATGACGGTGCCGGTGGCGCTGTACAGCACTGGCAAATCCCGCTGTTGGGCGCGCACGGTGGTGATCGTGACCGCTGGCAAAGCGGCTGCCGAAGGCTTGGCTGGCGCACTGCTGGAAGCCGCAGGCGCTGGCATGTCGGTCTTGGCAGTGCAGCCGCCCAAACCGAGAGCCAACAGGCCACCGGTCAGGGTCAAAAAAAAGTGTCTGGCGTTCATGCTGGTTATCACGGCTGGGAATTTCTGAGGAGTCGATTATCGGAGCGCCATGATAAGGCCTGCCAGGAAAACTTGGCAGACCGGCCGCCAAGCGGCTCGCGCCTCCGGGGGTGGCGAGGGACGGTGTCAGCTATCGGAGGGCGGGGAAGAGCGGACGATTTTCCCGGAGAAGTAACGCTGACGCGTCAGCGATGAACGCAAGCAAATGATGCGGCCATGTTAATCCCGCTCGTTGATTTCACGGTCCCGGGCCCCGGCCAGTCCGGCGGCCAGATTCGCCAGCTCACGCGCCAGCAGCTCCAGCACGTCTTCCATCGTGACGATACCCACCAGGCGGCCGTCGTTGTCTGTAATCACTAGGCGGCGCAGCCGATGCGTTTTCATCAGTTGCACGGCATCCATCGCGTCCATCTCAGGAGTGGCCAGCACCAGATCGACGGACATGATGTCGCCGGCGGTAAAAACCGCCGGGTCCAGGCCTTCAGCCATCAACTCAAGCACCAGGTCGCGATCAGTCACGATGCCTATTGGGTGAGTCTTTTCATGGGTGTCGACCACTACCAGGGCGCCTATGTGGTGTTTGCGCATGAGTTGCGCCACCAGCAGCGTGGGGGTCTCAGGCTCCACGACGGCGACCATCGAGGTCGCGAAATCCTTCAGTTGGCTGGCCATCGCTGTACTAAGCCTCAATCGTCAACTGGTTGTTGACGCGGCTCACACCGGGCGCCGACCAGGTCGCGCCTTCGGCCGCATTTCGTTCGGCCCAGGAGTGGACGTGTCCACGCAGGGTCGCCACGCTGCCATCCATCGATATCTCGATCCGTCTGGCTTCACGCTGTGCCTGGCGGGTCAGGGCATCCTGAATGCGGGTGGACAGGTTGGCGGGAACGGGCAGGGTCTTGAGTCGAATGTTGTCAACGATGCCG
>DATCIC010000195.1:0-11103 GCA_036508025.1 Rhodoferax sp.
TTGGCCTGCCGGCTACAAAGGATTCGAAAGCGGCGCTGAACTGATCCAATCGCTCCTGCGCATGAACCACATCTTCTGTGAACAGCTGGCGCCCTGGTGGCGTCAGCACATAACGCCGGCGAAGCTGTGCATGCTTGCCCTGTTTTTGCCACTGCGTTGCCAGCAGTTCTTCGAAGACCTCGTAACGGACTGAGCCCATGATATGAGGCATACCATCGGCGCGGTGCAGCATTTGGCGTGCGATGATATCAAGTTGGTCCGAGCTCAATAGATCGACCGTGCGGTCATCAAGAGCGATTTCTATTTCCTGCGTCGCCAATTTGCGCGCTGCGCTGTGTGTCAACTCCCGCCGCTCGGCCCGAGCCTGCCGCCCGAATCGACGATCGGGTTGATTGAGCGAATTGCTGATGGTCAGATTGCTGGAGATTTGCGGACCGACATTTGGCGCCAGGGGTATGAAACCAAGGTCGGTCTGGAGCTTGTTTATCAGTGGGCGCGCCGTCTCCATGTCATCGGCCGGAACCCGTAGCGAGAAGTCCCCGTGACTTTCCCCATCGCGGTCCGCGTGACCAAGCAGTGCATCACGAATTTCCGGGTGCAAGCCCCAATGCCGCAATTGAGTGGCATTGAGATGACGAAACAAATTCCACGGCAGTGGCCATCCAAAACTGCATACCACGTCAAGCTGCGATTCAGAGACCTCCCTCCAGTCGAATTCCGGTTCTGCCCGCACGAACAGGAATAGCGGCAGCGACGCTTCGGGATCGGCGGCTAACACCTTGTCAAGTTCGGTTGCGAAGGTGGGAGCGACCAAACGTAATGATTGGGCCAACCGGCGCAAGTGCGGAAGATAGTGAGTTGTCAGCAAATCGTGGGCGTAGTCACTGAGTACACAGATGCGCGAGCCTTGGGTCGGTCCCGAAATCTTGTCTTCAACGTAAAGGAGCTTCTGCTCGAAGTTGATCCAGGCCAACGATTGGAACGGTGAATTGACAGGGCGCGAGCCGGTACTCGCCAGCAGCGCCAAAACCGTCAGGGCGGTGAGCAAGTTGTGATGATCCACCCAGGACGAAGCCTTGGCGGCGCCGTTCACCCGTTTGACGAGATCGGTGATCGCGCTGCTCAGGATCGGCAGACGCAAATCGAGCTCGCTGCCGGCGCAGTTCAGATCGACCTGGACGATCGGTGCGATCAAGGTGGCAAGTCCGGGGGCGACGTAGTTGCCCAAGGCGCTGCGAACATCTGGCGATCGATAGGCGCCATAGGCACAGGCTGCGGGCAGGGCGCTACGCTGATCACTGGCAACCAGTTTTGCCAGTGCATGGTCCGCCGTGCTTTCGAACACCTGTATCGCCACAGCGTTGGCAACGCCAGGACTTGTGAGTCTGGCCAGCCCCGGGCAGGCTGTGAATCGGGTGTTGAACCAGGTTGCCAGCGTGCGCACCGAACTAATCCTGGACCACAGTTCACCCAGCGTTTGGGCGTCAGGCACTGTGGTCTGGGCCGCACGGATCGGCTTGCAGACGAGCGGCTCAAGCTTGTAGATCCAGTTCTGGGCGAGGGGATGAACCCAGTCTTGAATTTCGGATGCCATGGCTTGGGCTCTCCAGCGCCGAGCGAATCGGGGTGACTCGCGCACCAGACGGCCGCCTTGAAGATCAAGGTGCCAGTTCGAAGTAGGTTTGGATGTGAGCGATAACTTGCTTACATCGTGCATGGTCTGACTGGTTAGAACTGCAATCAGCGTCACCGCGGCGCCGAAACGATCTTCCAGGCTCGCTTCTTTAAGAAGCATTTCGACGCGCTGCAAGAGCGAGGCTTCTTCAATGGCGGTGAGTTGGTGCCATGAGTGCCGAAGAAAAAGAGAGCGCTCCAAGCTTTCAAGTCGCAATCCATTGCCGGCATCCTGGCGCTTCGCGTGAGAATCTTCCTTATTTGTCTTTTGAGTGGCAAAACCAATTAGGCTGCCGCCACCAATGTCAGTAAAACTAAATTCCGTACCGGATGGCTGGTCGTTTAATGAGGGCAGCAGATCGAGCCACGTATTAGCGTTTTGCCCATATATATAGGGTTCAAGGGGTTCGGTGAGTGGGGCGATGCCCTTGCTTGGCAGTGCAATCCATGGCCGGCTTTCCAGGATGGCTAACAAGGCCTGGTAAAAAGTCTGACCCCCCGGAGCATCGTTCTTGCTCAGCGCCTCGCGGCACTTGATGGTTGTTTCGGCCTGGAACTCAAAATATCCGCGCGCAGAGCCAACCAGGCGCTTAATCCAAGCGTGTTGGGGGTGACCGGTGCTTTCACAGACGGTACGAAGGGTCCGGCAGACGGAGGATAGGTGTTGTTCTCTTGGGATCGATGCCTCCAATGCATCGAGTGAGCGAATCAAAACATAGATACGAAGCCGCTGGATCCAGGCGGCGGTTTCATCTGCGGGCAGTGTGCGTCGTGCCGCTGCCATTGCCGCGAGGTATTGCTCGTCGAGCTTCTGGTGAAACCTGACTTTAACAAGCTGAGCAGCTCCAAACGGTTGCAGTGCATTCATCAGCGCGGGTTTAATCCAGCACGCGCGAGCGAGACGATCCAGCTCAGTGGCATGGCGTATGTCCAGCGACCATTCAGAAAGGATGCCTGCGCATTCTTCGGAGGCAATGAATGGAACGATTGAGCCGATGAATTTTGGATCAGGAGAAGAATTGCAAAGACGCTCAAGGCGCTGAAGCAGGGCGCCGGCAGAGGCCGTCTGCGCGAGGCTGCGCAGCTGTGAGACTGGGTCGGAATCTAGAGCAATGGTCGCAAAATCAGCGTGGCTTTCGGGCGGATAATGCTGTGCCATTTGTTTTTAATGGTGATTGTTGGACTTTGACCTTCCAAATGTAGCACATGCACTGACATCGTAAGTAATTGATTTGCAACGATTAATATGATAACAACAACTTCTAAACATAATTTACGACTAGGTAGTGGAGTACCCTCATAAGAGTTCTGTGTCGTCACAGAATCATGGCGCGGCGAAATTGACCGTTGGGTATGTGACGACTTGATGCGGCGGTAGAAATCGGCGGGCCCACCGGCCCAAGGTGTTTATTGTCAGCTCCCAGGCATTGACAGCGAGCACTCTGGAAGGGACGCAGTCCTTCGCAGGCGGCGATTCGATGTTCGTGATCGGGTTGACGTGCACCTTTTCTAGAATTCGACGCAGCCACATGGACTCTCAATCTGGTCGCTCGAAATCTGCCGTTCACTCAACGGCACCACAGTCAGTTATATGGCAACAGTTTCGTCAAAGCGGGCACCTGTCAACGACCACAAGCGCGTATCCGGGGTTGCTGCTCCATAACGGCCATTCGCCGAACCGAATTCTCCATTGCGGTCGTTCAGCCTAAAAAATCAGCTGTGCCGGTTGGTCATCGGCAACGCAGGGCAATGTACATCTCTACATTGCCCTGCATCACCGCCATTGATCTGGCCGGCAATGCCACGGCCATTGTTCCGGGCGAGCTCGATGCCGCGCGCAAATTCCGTCAGCAACAACCGGGAGCCTGACGTGTCAGAACGAGATTCCACCTCGCCGGACTTCGAGCGTTACCCGCTTTACCGCGATGAGTACAGTCAAGCCATGAATATCCTTGTGCCGACTGCCATCACGGAGACCCTGGTCGAAGACCGCCGGCGCCGCTTCAAGGAGGAAGAAGCGGCCAAAGATGAACTGGCCACGGCCGAGAAAGCCAAGGAAATAGCGCTCGCCCTTCTTAAAAGTGTGGGCAAAGGCGACAGCGACGACAAAGCCAGGATGGACAAGATCTACCAGGAATTGCTGCAACGCGGCACTGCCCTGCGTGACATCGCACGTCCCAAGTCTCTCACGCCGCTGCAAATCCTCGCGCAGAAGCAGCCGCACATGAAAGAGGTGGTGAACTTCGTCATCGCGCAAATCAACCTGGCTCAGCGCAGTCACAAACCGGTGCGTTTACAGCCCATGCTGCTGGTCGGGGAGGTGGGCGTGGGTAAAACCCACTTCGCCCAAGCCTTGGCGCAGGCCTTGGCGACTACCATTCACATTCTGGCGCTAAACAACGATCTGACTTCGTCGACCTTTCTGGGTTCGGACCGCAAGTGGGGCAACAGTCAGCATGGCATGATGTTCGAGACCGTGGTCCTGGGTCAGCATGCCAATCCCAAGGTCGTCCTGGACGAACTCGACAAGTGCCCGCGCACGCTGAGTTATGGCTCACCTGTGACCAGTCTGTACTCGGTGCTGGAACCCTTGAGTGCAAAATGTGTCCGCGATATCTCGTTGTTGTTCGAATTCGATGCCAGCCAGGTGAGCTGGATCGAAACGGCGAACAATGTGATCGGGCTAGACCCGCCTTTGCGCAGCCGGTTTCGGGAGTTTCACATCATGCCGCCCTCAGCCTCCGAGTGTCTGATGCTCGCTGGCGAGGGGATGCGCGCTGCCATCGAGCCGGTTGGCATCAAGGGCTTCAAGTTGGATGTATCCCTGCGCCGCCATCTGGCGCATTTGCCAGCGCGGCAAATCTCGTAATTGACGCTGGAGGCGATTGCCAATGCGGTGGCCGCCAACCGCAAGGAGCTGCGTCAGCAGGACTTCGCGCGCTGGTTGTTTGACGCGACCGCGCTTGACGAGGGCAGCACCTCGCCAAAATACCTTCATTGAAAGACCTTCTTCATGAAAATCCAACTTGTCTCCGACTTGCACCTGGAATTCCTGGCCAGGAGATTTCCAGGGGAACGCATCATCGACCCGGCACCCGGCTCCGACGTCCTGGTGCTGGCCGGTGATATCCACAACAGCGCCTTGGCCGTTGGCATTTTCGCCGACTGGCCGGTGCCGGTTTTGTACGTGGCGGGCAATCATGAGTTTTATGGCAACTCCTGGGAGCGAACAAGGGCAGACTTGCGCAGCGCCTGTGCCGGAACGAACATCACCTATCTGGACAACGATGTCTTTGAATTCAAGGGGGTACGGTTTCTGGGGTGCACACTGTGGACGGATTTCCACCTGCCGGGTTACACGCAGCCCCAGAACATGAGTGCGGTGCAACAGGGTTTGAATGATTACGCCGTGATTCATACGCAGCAAGGCATCTTGCGGGCGCAGGACACACTGGAAGATCATGAACAATCGCGCCGCTGGCTTGAACGTGAGCTGGGCAGGCCGTACGTCTGGCAAGACGGTGGTCGTCACGCACCATGGGCCGCATCCGAACAGTATTCATCCGCGCTATGCAGGTGACCGGATCAATGCGGGTTTCGTGAACGACCTCACAGCGCTTGTCCAGCAGGCTGATGTCTGGCTGCACGGTCACGTCCATAACTCCTTCGACTACCGGCTGGGCCGGTGCCGGGTGGTGGCCAATCCGGCGGGCTACGTGAAGAACCTGGGCTGGGCACGCAGTCCGGATGAGTTCGAGTTTGAGAATCCTCTTTTCAATTTGTCGGACTTTGACAGGAATTTGGTGGTGGAGGTGGATATGTGACAGGGCAATCCAGTCGCTATGCAGGGACACACGGCGCAATAGCCGGACCTGCCTCAGCTGGCTCGCCAGTGAACGACACGCCATGTATAACCGCTTGGAGTCTTCAAGAGACGGACTGCAAAATCGCAGGACCGTTGCGTTCAGCAGCCGGGCTATGCTGGGTAAGGCAAGGCAAGGCGTGGGCGGGGATCTCGAGGCATGGCTCATGGATTAATGGTCGGTCAAACGGCATAAATGACGGTAGCCGGAATCACACGCGCTTGTACAGTTGGCGGGTGAGGTTGGGGCTGGATGCTGCTGCGACCAATGCGCCCAATTCCGGGTTCAATTACAAAAATCGGCGGTCAGTAAGGGCACGAGCTCACTTGGTGAGCTCGTCCTGTTCCATACTCCAGCCCTGAGCCTCCAACGTTCCTGATAACAGCACTCAATTGACGGGAAAACAGTTTGTCGCTGTCATGGCTGTGAGAGAGAAGATTCATCTTGTTGCAAGAGTGAGAATCGAATTTTGTAGCGCACGTTAAAGAGTTAGGCCGTCAATTTATATGAACACTACACCCCCAATCGTTTTACAGCCTGGTTTCATTGCTTTTCACAGCAATCGCTCCGAGGATCTGGCAGAGGTGGTGATCAGCTGGATTCGTCGTCACCCCTTGAACCCGCTGGAAGAAGAAGTCATCCTGGTGCAAAGCAACGGCATGGCGGAATGGGTCAAGATGGAGTTAGCGCGCATGGGCGGGGTCTGCGCTGCCGTCCGCGTTGAGTTGCCATCTCGTTTTCTGTGGCGCACCTACCGCCAGGTGCTGGGGCGGGATGCAGTCCCATCAGATTCCCCCTTGGACAAGGTGCCAATGATCTGGCGTCTGATGCAGTTGCTGCCAACCTTGATTTCTGAGCCCGACTTTGCGCCAGTGGCAGGTTTTCTTAAAACGGATGAGCCGGACCGAATGCTGCAACTGGCCTCCAAATTGGCTGACCTGTTTGACCAGTACCAAAACTACCGCGCCGACTGGCTCCAGGCCTGGGCCCAGGGCCAAGATCATCTGATACTGGCCAATGGCACACAGTCTGAGTTGCCACCGGAGCAGCGCTGGCAGCCCCAATTGTGGCGGGCAGTTCTCCAAACGCTGGACGAGGAGCAGCAGCAGAGCATCCGGCCCAAATTGCATCAGCGTGTTTTGGCACGACTGGCCTCGGGAGAACCCCTGGCTCATCAGGTCGCGCAACGGGTGATTGTGTTTGGCATGAGTCAAATACCCTGGACCACGTTACAGGCGCTGGCAGCGCTGGCGACACACAGCCAGGTCATGCTGGCCATTCCCAACCCGTGTCATTTCTATTGGGGCGACATCATGGATGGCCGTGAGTTGCGGAACTCACAGCGAAGGCGCCAGCCCTTTCGCAATGGCATGGACCTCTCGGTCTTGCCTCTGGAAGACATGCATGCCCATGCCCATCCGCTGCTGGCAGCCTGGGGGCGCCAAGGTCGCGATTTCATCCGCCAACTTGACGTCTTTGACGATGCACAAGCTTGCATGCGGCAGTTCGACCTGGCCCGTGTTGATCTGTTCGATGAGACCGAAGAAAATGCACAGACCCCTTTGCTCAAGCAGGTGCAAAACCGGATCCGCGACCTGACACCCTTGCAGGAACACAGCAAGGCCCCGCTGGCCGCGAGTGACAATTCCGTCGTCTTTCACAGCGCGCACAGCAAGGTGCGAGAACTTGAAATCCTGCACGACCAGTTGCTGCATTTGCTCGCCAACCCACCCCAAAACAAGGCATTGAACCCCCGCGATGTGATTGTGATGGTGCCTGACATCGAGCAGATGGCCCCGGCCATTCGGGCTGTATTTGGTCAATACAAACGCCAGGACGCCCGTTTCATCCCATTTGATATTGCCGACATGAGCGCCAAAACGAGCAGTCCGCTGATCGGCGCCATCGATTGGTTGCTGCGTTTGCCGCAGCAACGCTGTCGCATGAGCGAACTGGTGGACTTATTGGAAGTGAGCGCGGTGGCCGCTCGCTTCGGCATTGATCAGGAGTCCCTGCCCAAGCTCACCCATTGGATGGTGGGCGCCGGGATTCGCTGGGGCCTGAACGAGGAGCACCGCTCTGACCTCGGTCTGCTGGCCTGCGGCGATCAAAACAGCGCCTGGTTTGGTTTGCGAAGAATGCTGCTGGGCTATGCCAGCGGCGCGGTGGGGGTTGACGATCCCCTGGCCGACGTTGACGACATCGAACCATACGCCGAGGTTGGAGGACTGGAGGCGGAACTGGCCGGGTCTCTGGCGCACCTGTTGCAGGCGTTGCTGAATTGGTGGATGGTGGCGAGCACGCCTGCCACCCCTGAAACATGGGTTGAGCGGGGTCGGGCCTTGCTGTTGGAGATGGTCAAGTGCGAATCGGAGACGGATAAGCAGGCCCTGAGCGCACTCGAAGATGGCCTTTGCGCCTGGCAACTCGCTTGCGAAGCGGCCAGTTTTGGCGAAGAAGTGCCGTTGATCGTGGCCCGCTCGGCCTGGTTGGAGGCGATGGAGACGCCCAAGCTGAACCAACGCTTTCAGGCCGGTGGCGTTACTTTTTGCACGCTGATGCCGATGCGTGCCATTCCGTTTGAGGTGGTTTGTCTGCTGGGGATGAACGACGGTGACTATCCCCGGCGCAGCATGCGCAGCGACTTTGATCTGATGGGTTTGCCGGGCACAAGTCGACCCGGTGACCGCTCGCGACGCGACGATGACCGCCAACTGATGCTCGAAGCCCTGCTGTCGGCCAGGCAGGTGTTCTATGTGAGTTGGTGTGGCCACAGCGTGCGCGACAACAGCGTCCAACCGCCCTCGGTGCTGGTGTCGCAACTGCGGGACTATCTGGGTGCTGGCTGGGGCCAGGAAGTTGTTTCATCCCGGACCACACAACACCCCTTGCAGCCCTTCAGCCGGCGCTATTTTGAAACCGGCAGCCCCTTGTTTACCCATGCCCGCGAGTGGCGAGCAGCCCATGACGGACAAGCTTTGGCGATTGCGTCTGAGGCCACCGGTACAGCCGATGGCGCTGCGTCTCAAGGGGCGCTAGATGCGATCAAGCCGTTGGCGATCTTCATCCCGGATCCCAACTTGCCGGTGACCTTGACTCAACTGACCAACTTCCTGCGCAAGCCGGTGAAGGCATTTTTTCGGCAACGACTGCTGGTGGCGTTCGAAGATGACCAGCAAGAAAATGCCGACGACGAGTGTTTTTCGGTCGACGCCCTGGAGGAATACGGACTGATTCAGGATTTGCTGGCCACCGCAACCGCGCAAACCGACGATGCGCAGAGCCAAGCCTGCGTGACTCGTGCCTTGGCGCGGCTACGCAAAGCAGGCGAGTTGCCGCTCAAAGGTTTGGGAGACCTCAAACAGCAAGCCCTCGAAGAAGTCCTGGCCACCATGTTGCAGGCCTGGCGAACCCAGGAGGGCCGGTTCCCACAAGCAGCAGAACGGCAGTCGGTTCGTCTGCAACAGGGGGACGTGGTACTGGAAGACTGGATCGATCACCTGCGCCGGGGGGTGGCCTTGTTTGATCCAGCGGCGGGAGAATCGATTGACATGGCGACGGCCTGGTTGGAACTCGACCCTGGCAAGCTTCTTGAGAAAGCAAAAAAACCGGTTGCCCGAGCGGACAAGCTGTTAGGCCCCTGGGTTCTCAGCCTGGCGATCGCGGCCAGCGGGGTGGCCGCTCAAGGCGTGCTGGTCGGACGCGATGGCGTTATTGAAATCTCGCCCATGCCTCAGGACGAGGCCAAGAACATATTGAGCCTGCTGCTCACCCTGTGGCAGACCGGCATGAATTCCCCGCTGCCGTTGCC
Source organism: Rhodoferax sp. (assembly GCA_036508025.1). Classification (GTDB taxonomy): domain Bacteria; phylum Pseudomonadota; class Gammaproteobacteria; order Burkholderiales; family Burkholderiaceae_C; genus Rhodoferax. The sequence continues at coordinate 9,349 of DATCIC010000195.1, forward strand.
ACCCAAAACGGCGCTGGCCTGGCTGGCAGATAAAAATCCAAGTTCTCAATATGAAGGCGGCTATATGCAACGAGGCGATGTGGAGGAGTCCTGCATGGCCCGGATGTTCCCGGACTATGAGGCGCTTACAGCTGACGGCAGCTTCGAAATTCTGGCGCAGCAAGTTTATGAGCCCCTGTTGGAGTGGGCAACTCAGCACGTCACAGCCAGCTTTCACAGCACCGAGCAGACTGAAACCGAGGGTGCGGCATGAAGCCCACTAGTTCCTCCACAACTGCCAGCCAGGTTTTGCAGGCGGCGTCCTTTGATCTTTGGGGCAGTCGGCTCATTGAGGCCAGCGCGGGCACCGGTAAAACCTGGACCATCGCGGCTCTGTACTTGCGCCTGGTGCTCGGCCATGGCGGAGAACATGGTTTTGAGCGGCCCCTGCGCCCCTCTGAAATCCTGGTGATGACCTTCACCCGGGCTGCCACGCGTGAGTTGTCGGACCGTATTCGGGAGCGACTACTGAACGCCGCGCAATGTTTCCGCGGTGAAAGGCTGGTCGAGCCCGGTGATGAGTTCCTGGCCACCCTGATGCTGGGGTATGCACCGGGGCCTGAGCGCAACCGCGCCGCCTGGGCCTTGGTCATGGCTGCGGAAAGCATGGACGACGCCTCGGTCCATACGATCGATGCCTGGTGCCAGCGCATGCTCAAAGAGCATGCTTTTGACAGTGGCAGTCTCTTTGACGAAGAACTGGTGGCCGATGAAGAGGCGATGCGCATCGAAGCCGCTCAGGATTACTGGCGGCAAGCGTGCTATCCCCTGGCGCCTGAGCCGCTGTCGCAAATACTGGACATTTGGGGCGGCGTGGACGCGCTGATAGCTGATATGCGTGAACTGATGAGTCAGGATATACCGGCTCAGGCGGGGCAGGGGACTCTGGCAGATGTTTTGACCCAGGCCACTGCGCAGCGAGCAGCCGCGCTTGGTCAACTCAAAGAAGGCTGGGCGGTGCGCGCCCAAACCATGCAGAATTGGCTGGACGGTCAAACCGCCACCAAGAACAGTGGCTGGGACGGTCGCAAACTCAGCGCCAAGAATTACAGCAACTGGCTGGGCACGCTCAAAGACTGGGCCAATGGGCAGCTTGAGGACGAAAAACCAGATCTGAAAACCGGTTGGGACCGTTTCACACCGGAGGGATTGATGGAGGCCCGAAAAGCGGGTGCCCCTGCGATTGCACTGCCCCCTGAATTTGCCCAATTCGCCGTTTTTAAGGAAGAAATCGAAAAACTGTCCGAGATCAGCGTGGCAGTGCGACTGCACGCTGCGGCCAAGGTGGCACAGCGACTGCTCCAGCTCAAACGCCAAACCAGCAGCTTTGGTTTCGCCGACATGCTCAACCGGCTCAACACTGCGTTGCGCGGTGAGAACGGTGCGCGCTTGCGTGAACGCATTCTCGCGCAGTACCCGGTCATTCTGATTGACGAGTTTCAGGATACCTCACCGCTGCAATACCAAATCTTTGATCATATCTACCAAACCCAGAGCAACGACAAACAAAGTGCGCTGCTGCTGATCGGCGACCCCAAGCAGTCCATTTATGGTTTTCGCGGTGCTGACATCTACAGCTACATGCAGGCACGCCGGGCCACGACGGGGCGGCACTACGTGCTGGAGACCAATTTCCGTTCTACAGAGTCCCTGGTCGGGGTGGTTAACCACTGGTTTGCCCATGCCGATGGTGCGCGCAGCGAAGGCGCCTTCATG
>DATCIC010000196.1:0-5847 GCA_036508025.1 Rhodoferax sp.
GGCTGATCGACTGCTGTTGCATGCCTGCTTACTTGAACTGTGCCACCCCGTGAGTGGGCAATCCATGTGCTTTGATAGTACGGAAGATTTTTGAATTATTGCGCCATACAGGGTGCATCAAAAGCCATGCCGAAGAACGGCGGCTTTCGCACGGCGCTCGATGCGACGGGAACTGAACAGCTGGCTTTTTGAGCTTCACTTCGTTTCAAACGGTTGGCCGCCGAGCTTGAAACCCGCCTTGATCCCTTTCTTGCCAAACCAACCCTGATTCATCTCCAGTACATAACGAACCGGCTCCTTTGAGCAGTGGGAATCAGTGGTTTTTGGCTTCATGTCTGCCAGATTGACAATGGTGCCGTCGTTGGCAACGAAGGCAGCCGTTAGGGGCAAGAGGGTGTTTTTCATCCAGAAACATTGCACGGTGGCTTGCTCAAATACAAACAACATGCCCTCGGACTGTGGCATGTCCAGGCGGAACATCAGCCCGGTTGAGCGTTGTTCAATGGTTGCTGCCACCTGTGCATCGATCAGATGCATGCCCGCCGACAGCTTGACGCGGGGTAAGTCGATCTGCGGTGCGTCCTGAGCTTGGCTTAAGTTGACTAGAGCGGCTGTCAAGCCGAGAAGTGCAATTGCAATGTGTTTCATGTCTCTATTCTGATGCAACCAAAGGCACAGGCAAAAAAATGCCCGCTTACGCGGGCATTTTCAGTTCAAGTTGTCAAGAATTACTTCGTGGCAGCAGCTTTTTCTTCTTTGGCTTTCTTAGCGGCAGCAGCTTTTTCAGCTTTAGCTGCTTTGGCTGCAGCAGCCTTTTCGGCCTTAGCTGCTTTGGCTGCAGCAGCCTTTTCAGCCTTGGCAGCCTTGGCGGCAGCGGCTTTTTCAGCCTTGGTATTTACTTTAGCGGCTGATGCGGCAGCAGCAGCGGGTGCAGCGGCAGCGGCCGCAGCAGGTGCAGCGGCAGCGGCAGCAGCAGGCGCTGCTGCTTTAGCGGCAGCCGTAGCAGGAGCATCAGCAGCGAATGCGCCAGCAGCGAAGAGACCAGCAACCAAAGCGGCGATAAGTTTGTTCATTTTCAATTTCCTTGAGATAACGTTATGTCAAATGATTCCCTCCCAAACTTTGGGAGGCTTGTCCGTAACGGGGTCGACTTGGATCCGGTTGACAGAAGACAGTAATTTTTTGGGACTAAAATTCATTGACGCCTTCAAGCTAGCCAGGAAAAGGCATTCTCGGGTGGTTTCGGCTTCAATTTGCTCACAAATTCAACCAATTAATGGAGAAGTAGCTACATGTACCAGCACATCAAGGTTCCCTCAGAAGGCCAGAAAATTACCGTTAACGCCGACATGTCACTGAATGTGCCTGATCACCCAATTATTCCGTTCATTGAAGGCGATGGCACTGGTTTGGATATCACACCCGTGATGATCAAAGTAGTCGATGCTGCGGTGGCCAAAGCATATGGCAGCAAGAAAAAAATTCACTGGATGGAGGTCTATGCGGGAGAAAAATCCACCAAGGTGTACGGTCCGGATGTGTGGTTTCCCAATGAAACCCTAGAAGCTCTGCGTGACTATGTGGTGTCCATCAAAGGCCCACTGACCACCCCTATCGGTGGCGGTATTCGCTCGCTCAATGTCTTTATGCGTCAAGAGCTTGACCTGTTTGTCTGCCTGCGTCCGATTCAGTATTTTGAAGGCGTACCCAGCCCCGTCAAAGAGCCGGAAAAAACCAATATGGTGATCTTCCGTGAAAATACCGAAGACATCTACTGCGGCATCGAATTTGAAGCCGAGTCGCCCAAGGCAAAAAAACTCATCAAGTTCCTGCAGGACGAGTTGGGCGTCACCAAAATCCGCTTTCCCAATACGTCAGGCATCGGCATCAAACCGGTATCACGTGAGGGTACCGAGCGCTTAGTGCGTAAGGCGATCCGGTACGCCATTGACAATGACAAGCCCAATGTCACGCTGGTGCACAAGGGCAACATCATGAAATTTACCGAAGGTGCTTTCCGTGACTGGGGTTATGCCTTGGCGCAGAATGAGTTTGGTGCCGAACTGATTGACGGCGGACCCTGGTGCAAATTCAAGAGCCCCAAAACGGGCAAAGAGATCATCGTGAAAGACTGCATTGCGGATGCCTTCCTGCAACAAATTCTGTTGCGCCCGGCTGAATACAGTGTGATAGCGACCTTGAACTTGAATGGGGACTACATCTCTGACGCACTGGCGGCTCAAGTGGGCGGCATCGGCATTGCGGCTGGGGCCAACCTGTCAGACTCGGTAGCTTGCTTTGAAGCCACTCACGGCACAGCCCCCAAATATGCTGGAAAAGATTATGTGAATCCAGGCTCTGAAATTCTGTCGGCTGAAATGATGCTACGTCACATGGGCTGGTTTGAAGCTGCTGATGCCATCATCAAGTCGATGGAACGCTCTATCAAGAGCAAGAAAGTGACGTACGATTTCGCTCGCCTGATGGACGGTGCGACCCAGGTCAGTTGCTCTGGATTCGGCCAGGTGATGATCGACAACATGTAACTACAGCCTGCTTGCTGCCGGTGAGGCTTGACCTCTCCGGTATCCAAACCGCTCAGGCTTGTCGGCTGTGAGCGGTTTTTTTGTTTCCACTGCTTGAATCTAGACAGACTGTCACCAATTCACCTTGGCAGCGCAGTGCAGCGGTACGCTCGATAGAATGAAAACATGGCAACCAAATCACCCGTAATTCCCAAAGTGCCGCTGGTTCAAGAACCTGATCGGGACGAAGGCGGCGCCGTTGTACTTGAACGGCGAACCCAAAAAACCAAGCCTCCTCACATGTACCAGGTTGTCATGCTCAATGATGACTACACACCCATGGAATTTGTGGTGGTGGTGATCCAGGAATTTTTTGGCAAGGATTTGGAGACGGCAACGCGGATCATGCTCAAGATTCACCTCGACGGCAAAGGCGTTTGTGGGGTCTATTCACGGGACGTGGCCGCCACCAAAGTGGATCAGGTGCTCGATGCCGCAAACAAAGCTGGGCATCCGTTAAAGTGCATCAGCGAGCCCGTCGATTTTTAGATGTTTTTGCGGGGCAGACCTTAGCCGTGCGATAGCTGGTCCCGCTCAGACCCTAGTTGATAGGGACATCTTGGTATCTCTTCGGAATTAATATCGAAATCGGATTACAGTTAATCATCAAAGTAAAGGCTATAAAGGAAATCACATGATTGCCCAAGAATTGGAAGTCAGCCTTCACATGGCATTTGTTGAGGCGCGTCAGCAGCGTCATGAGTTCATCACGGTTGAGCATTTGTTGCTCGCCTTGCTGGACAACCCCAGTGCGGCTGAAGTGCTAAGGGCCTGCTCAGTTAGCATTGATGATTTGCGCAAGTCTTTGGCGAACTTCATCAAGGACAACACGCCTCAGGTAGCTGGTTCAGATGATGTGGACACGCAGCCCACCTTGGGGTTTCAGCGTGTGATTCAGCGTGCCATCATGCATGTGCAATCCACTGGCAGCGGCAAGAAAGAAGTCACCGGCGCCAACGTGCTGGTCGCCATCTTCGGTGAGAAAGATTCTCACGCGGTGTACTACCTGCATCAGCAGGGTGTGACCCGACTCGATGTAGTGAACTTCATAGCGCACGGCATCAAAAAGACCGAAGCACCCGAGCCCGTCAAGTCCGGTGAGAGTCAGGCTGAAGGCGAAGAGGGTGTCTCCGAGAAGAATGAGAAATCGTCTCCGCTGGAACAGTACACGCAAAACCTCAATCAGTTGGCCAAAGACGGCAAGATTGATCCCTTGATTGGTCGCGAGTATGAAGTCGAGCGTGTGATCCAGATTTTGTGCCGCCGGCGCAAGAACAATCCGCTTCTGGTCGGCGAGGCCGGTGTCGGTAAGACGGCCATTGCCGAAGGCTTGGCCTGGCGGATCACTGAAAAAGATGTGCCTGAAATTCTGGCTGAGTCCATTGTTTATTCACTCGACATGGGTGCTTTGTTGGCTGGCACCAAATACCGGGGTGACTTTGAGCAGCGGCTCAAAGGGGTGTTGAAGTCCTTGAAGGACAAACCGAATGCTATTTTGTTTATTGATGAGATTCACACCTTGATTGGTGCAGGAGCGGCGTCGGGCGGCACGCTCGATGCATCAAACCTGCTCAAGCCGGGCTTGAGTTCCGGTGCGCTCAAATGCATTGGTGCGACCACTTTTACCGAATATCGCAGTATTTTCGAAAAAGATGCCGCACTCTCTCGTCGTTTCCAGAAAATTGACGTGGTTGAACCGACCGTTGAGCAGACGGTGGAGATTCTCAAGGGCCTCAAATCCCGTTTTGAAGAACATCACAACGTCAAGTACGCTGTGGCGGCTTTGCAGGCTGCAGCCGATCTGAGCGCCAAGTACATTAATGACCGTCATTTGCCAGACAAAGCCATTGATGTGATTGACGAGGCAGGTGCAGCCCAGCGCATTTTGCCTCCCTCCAAACGCAAGAAAATCATCGGCAAGGCTGAAGTGGAGGAAATTGTGGCCAAGATTGCCCGGATTCCTCCCGCCAATGTGTCCAATGACGATCGCGGCAAGCTCAAGACGTTGGAACGGGATCTCAAGAATGTCGTCTTTGGGCAAGACAAAGCGCTTGACATGCTGGCGTCGGCCGTGAAGATGGCACGTTCCGGCTTGGGCAAAGGCGACAAGCCAATCGGGTCATTCCTGTTTAGCGGTCCCACGGGCGTAGGTAAAACCGAAGCCGCCAAGCAACTCGCTTACATCATGGGTATTGACCTGATTCGCTTTGACATGAGCGAATACATGGAGCAACACGCTGTGAGTCGCCTCATTGGCGCGCCGCCCGGCTATGTAGGCTTTGATCAGGGTGGGCTGTTGACGGAAGCCATCACCAAGAAGCCACATTGCGTGCTGTTGCTTGATGAGATTGAGAAGGCGCACCCGGCGATCTTCAACGTGCTGTTGCAAGTGATGGACCATGGCACTTTGACGGACAACAATGGGCGCAAAGCCGACTTCCGCAACGTCATCATCGTCATGACGACCAACGCTGGTGCGGAGACCATGAACAAGACCGTCATGGGGTTCACCACTGTGCGCGAGGCGGGCGATGAGATGGCCGATATCAAACGGCTGTTTACACCGGAATTCCGTAACCGGCTGGATGCGGTCGTCAGCTTCAAGGCACTCGATGAGACTGTCATCCTGCGGGTGGTTGACAAGTTCTTGCTGCAACTGGAAGCCCAGTTGGCCGACAAGAAGGTGGACGTGACCTTTACCGATAAATTGCGCAAACACCTGGCCAAGAAGGGCTTTGACCCCCTCATGGGTGCGCGCCCCATGCAGCGTTTGATTCAGGACACCATTCGCCGCGCGCTGGCTGACGAACTGCTCTTTGGTCGCTTAACCGACGGTGGCAGACTGACGGTTGATCTCGATGACAAGGATGAGGGCAAGACCGATGTCTTGCTGGATATTCAACCCTTGTCGAAGAAAGAAGGAAAATCCAAACCCGAGGCGCAGGAGGCGACGATCAGCTAGGGCGGAAATTTCATCTGAAACCAACGCGGTCAAGCATTTGCTGAACCTTGACCTGGTTCATCCCCACCACACTGATGGGGATGGTTTCACTCTTGAAGCTGCCACCGGTCATGGCCTGCAAGGCTGGGTTGTTGATCTTGACGCCTTTGGCCACCGGCCATTCGTTATTGCCGTTGGCAAACTGGTTCTGCGCTGGGGCGCTGGCCAGATACTCCAAAAATTTGACAGCGTTGGCCTGGTTCTTGGCATGTTTGGCCACCGCGCCACCCGCGATGTTGACGTGGGTGCCCCACGACGCCT
>DATCIC010000197.1:0-3916 GCA_036508025.1 Rhodoferax sp.
CCGCCATGACCCCGGAAATGATCAATCAAATGGTGGATCGCCTGGCTGCGCATCAGAAAGCCAATTCGGATGACCTGCCGGGTTGGGTCCGGCTCGCGCATGCCTACAAGGTGCAGGGCCGACTGGCAGATGCAGAGCAAGCCTATGCCAAGGCCGGCAAACTGGTGGACAGTGATCCCGACTTGTTGACCCAGTATGCCGATGTGCTGGCCACGCGTGCTGACAACAAAATTGAAGGTCGTCCACTGGCCTTGGTGAACAAGGCACTGGCCTTGAACCCCAATCACCCGACGGCTTTGATGATGGCCGGTACCGCCGCTTACCGGCGTGCTGACTATGCCCAAGCCGTGGCCCACTGGGAAAAAGTGCTAGCGGTACTACCGCCCGGTTCAAGTGACGCGACACAGGTGAAAGCTGAAATTGCCGACGCACGAGCCAAAGGTGGACTGGGCTTGCAAGCCAAACCTTAATCACTATAAAAAGTAGAGCTGCTAACCCAGGAATCACCTGGGTTAGCAGCTTTTTTTTTATAAATTCTCGCTCATGAACAGCTGATGAGCTGAGGGCAGGCGCCTGCCCATTCAGATCAGAGAACAAGCAGTCGCTGCAGCCAGCGGGTCTTGGCCGACCTGTGCCATTTCAGTGCTGATCCAGCAATGGCCAATAACAAATCAGGTCGATCCCAAGCCCTTGCGTCGCCGCACGCCGAGCGACAAAACCCATTCTTCCCCGATTTCATCCAGCCTTACATTAGGACGTCCTGTCAAAGGATAAAGCTGTGCACAATGTTGGCATAAACAGCAAGTTATCCACAGTATTATTCCAGCTTCTGAAGTTATGCAGATTTTGGGTACAGCGCAAAAGCGCAGTCACCCACATCTGTCAAAGCGGTTCAAGTAGTTGATTTTATTTATAAAAATAGGCTTGTACACAGAAAAGTGCCACCCTTATCTACTACTACTATTTATAAACAGTAGAAAGATAGAAGATAAGACCAAAGAAAAAAATTCACGGCTTCTGAACAAACCATCATAAAACCAGCCCCGCCTTTGTCCTGCCTCGTAGCCGCATGGCTCAAACCAGTCAATCAAGTAAAATTCAGGCCCGCCCCACGCTATTTCTCAATCTCAGGCTGTGTCGGCATTGCCGCTCCTCGAATCGTTCCCAACTGATTAAAAAGTCTTTTTTAGCCATTGCCTTCCATGTCTGTTTCTTCTGCAGCTAATCCGCCCAACCCCATAGCGGCGTCTTTTGAAATCAAAAGCGCCCAATTGCCGCTGGTAGCGCTGCTGCTCAAAACCGGTGACTGGGACCTGCTGGCCTCTGATTTGTTGAAGCAATTTGGCCCAACAGGTGAAAGTCCGGATTTTTTTGACAACGACCCCCTGTTGCTTGATTTCTCCTCTCTGCCGGCAGATAGCCCCGTGCAAGACTTAAAACCCCTGTTGCAGACCTTGCGGGCTTGTCGCCTGGTGGCAGTGGCGGCGCGTGGCGCCGGCGCCGTATGGATGCAAGCAGCGCTGGCGCTGGGTTTGGTGGAGGCGCCGCTTGATTTGCCGCGTGCGCGCCCGGTGCGCGCCGAGCCCGTGAGGCAGGCGGCCGTTGTAGAGCCGGTGCGCGAGGTGGCGCGTAAAGTCCCTGGCCCGGCCACACTGGTGATTGACAAGCCGCTACGTTCCGGTCAAAAAGTTTATGCCCGCGGGGGCGATCTGGTGGTGCTGGCCATGGTCAACCAAGGGGCCGAGGTGGTGGCCGATGGCAATATTCATGTTTATGCGCCCTTGCGTGGCAAAGCCATGGCGGGTGCCAGTGGCAACACCCAGGCCCGCATATTTTCTTTGTGCCTGGAGCCGGAGTTGATCTCGATTGCCGGGGTCTACCGCACCAGTGAGAATCCGCTGGCAGCTGACATCCAGGGCAAGCCAGCGCAAGTGCGCTTAAGCGATGACGGGCAGGACAAGTTACTGTTTGAAGCACTAAACACCTGAGCGTCACGCGCGTGCCAACACGCAAGCAGCGCTGACAATGTTTTAATTTGAATTAACGTGAAAGACAGCTTCCCCATGGCAAAAATAATCGTAGTGACCTCCGGCAAGGGCGGCGTGGGCAAGACCACCACCAGCGCCAGTTTTGCAACCGGTCTGGCCTTGCGCGGGCACAAAACAGCCGTGATCGACTTCGACGTCGGCCTGCGCAACCTGGACTTGATCATGGGTTGTGAGCGCCGCGTGGTGTATGACCTGATCAACGTCATCCACGGTGAAGCCAACCTGAACCAGGCGCTTATCAAAGACAAACAGTGCGACCACCTGTATGTGCTGGCCGCCTCGCAAACCCGCGACAAAGACGCCCTGACGCAAGACGGTGTCGAAAAAGTGCTGAACGATCTGACCGCCATGGACTTTGAATTCATCGTCTGTGATTCACCGGCAGGCATTGAAACCGGTGCCCTGATGGCGATGCACTTTGCCGATGAAGCGCTGGTGGTGACCAACCCCGAAGTGTCTTCGGTGCGCGACTCGGACCGCATTCTGGGCATGCTGTCGAGTAAAACCCGGCGCGGCATACAGGGCCTGGAGCCGGTCAAGGAGCATTTGCTCATCACCCGCTACAACCCGGCCCGCGTCGACCAGGGCCAGATGCTGTCGCTGGAAGACATCCAGGATATTTTGCGTATCAAACTGATTGGTGTCATTCCCGAGAGTGAAGCCGTGCTGCAGGCGTCCAACCAGGGCGTGCCGGCGGTGCATATGCAAGGCAGCGATGTGTCAGAAGCCTACAAGGACGTGATTGACCGCTTTTTGGGTGAAGAAAAACCCATGCGCTTTATCGACGCACCCAAACAAGGGTTTCTGAAGCGGCTCTTTGGGGGGAAATAGCACCATGTCTTTTTTCTCATTTTTTGTTGGCGAAAAGAAAAAATCCGCCAGCGTCGCCAAGGAGCGGCTGCAGATCATCCTGGCGCATGAGCGCAGCGGCCGCAACGCCGCCGAGCCCGACTACCTGCCCGCTTTGCAACGCGAGTTGATGGCGGTCATCAGCAAGTACGTCAAGATCAATCTGGCAGACATCAAGGTCAATGTGGAGCGCCAGGACAATCTGGAGGTGCTCGAAGTCAAAATCGAGTTGCCCGACCACCGTTAGCCAGCTCAAGCGCCACTGGCGCCGTCATCGCCGCCTGTCATGCCTTACGCACACACGATTGGCATGCGGCATGCGGCGCGCGGCAACTTGTCGTTGTACGGGTCGGACTGAACCGAAGCGAAATTAATACTGAATTGATAGCTACTAAAGCATATTAGACGGGGGCTACAGCCCAATTTTGTATATATTTCTGCCGATTTGGCGCAGGCCCTAGAATGGCTGCCAAAGGGAGACGGCATGTCGCCAGAGCAAAAAGCCAGGGTCAGCATTGACGCGCTGCTGCAGCAAGCAGGCTGGCACGTCTGCCATATGGCTGATGCCAACATCCACGCCGCCCGTGGCGTGGCGCTGCGCGAATTCCCCCTCAACACCGGCTACGGCTTTGCCGACTACCTGCTCTACATCGACGGCAAAGCTGCTGGCGTGATCGAGGCCAAGAAAGAAGGCAGCACCCTCACCGGCGTCGAAGTGCAATCCGCCCGCTAAGCCCAGGGCCTGCCAAGCGCGTTGCCCGCTTGGGCGCGCCCCTTGCCGTTCAGCTACGAGTCCACCGGCATCGAGACCCACTTCACCCAGGGGCTGGACCCGCAACCCCGCGCCCGCAGCGTCTTCGCCTTTCACCGGCCCGAAACGCTGGCCGCGTTCCTGAAAGATGCGCAAACCGCTCGCCCGGACCTAATTGCCGTTCGCCCTGAGCCTGTCGAAGGGCCAGCTTCGACCCTTCGTCAAGTTCAGGACAGGCCAAGCTCAGCCCGAACGGCGGAAGAACCAA
>DATCIC010000198.1:0-5914 GCA_036508025.1 Rhodoferax sp.
GCCAGCGCGTGCAGCGGAATGTCGGGGCGGCTGAAGGCATCGGGCGCCGGCGACAGGTCATCGGTGTTGATCTCGCCATCCACCTTGAACACGGTGAGCTTGATCGACTGCGGCACTTCCGGGCGCGAGGTGAACCATTCGGCATCGGCCCAGCTCTGCAGCACGGCTTTGGCTTGCGCGTTGCCTTTGTCAGCTTTTTCTTTGACATCGTGAAACTGGTCGAACATCAGCAGGGTCTTTTTCAGCCCATTGGCCGCTACCTGAGCAACCGCCGGTTGATCCAGCAAATCGATCAACGGGCTGATGTTGTAGCCGCCGAGCATGGTGCCCAGAAGCTCAGTGGCTTTCTCACGGGAGATCAGCGGGCATTTTTCAGTGCCATGCGCCACCGCTGCCAAATAAGAGGCCTTGACCTTGGCCGCGTCATCGACACCGGCGGGCACGCGATGCGTGATCAGGTCCAGCAAAGTGGCTTCGTCACCCTTGGGCGGATTTTTGAGCAGCTCGATGAGTTGGGCGGTCTGCTGGGCCGACAAAGGCAAAGGGGGAATGCCGAGGGCGGCGCGTTCGGCCACGTGGGCACGGTAGTTTTGCAACATGATTTACTCCTTATTTATGAAAAAAATGGCTCTAGCCCTTGTCGGGCTTGCGTTTCCCGCTATCTATTTAACAGTAATTGGGAGCGGTGCATCGAGCAGGCTGGGGGACCGGATCTGGCGCGGCGACAGGCGGCTTTGGATCTGAGGCAACAACGATCGGTGCATCAAGCAGGCTGGGGGCCGCAACTGGCGCGAGGGCTGGCAGCTTTGCCTCTAGGGCAACAACGATCGGTGCATCAAGCAGGCTGGGGGCCGGACTCTTGATCAGACGCTCGGCCACGATCACCTGTTCAGGATTCATGCAGACATCGGCCAGCCGTTGCCCGAGCTTTTGGTTCATCAGCATGGACTTGTTGGACAACTGCAACCACACAGCCCCAGCCTGCTGGTCTTCCAGCCGGATGGCCCCGGTGCTCGTGACCACCGGCAACATGCGGTATTTGAGGTTCTTGATCTGCAGGTCGAAGTAGCCCGGCGCATTGGCGTCTGCCGTCACGGTGACAGAAGCGCCCAGTTCACACGGCATGGTGCCTTGGTAGATTAGCGCGGCGATGGCCAGCTCAGCGGGGCTCAAGGCAGCCTCTGCGGCCCGGATACCAGCCGCCATTTGAACTGCCTTGGATTTGATTTCAACCTGGCTCGGGGCCAAGCGTTTGGCCTTGTGAGCCACCTTCTTTGGCGCTTGGGCCAGCAGTGCCAAAGGCAACGTGATCAACAAGACCGATGCGATAATTTTCTTTTTCACTGGAGTGACCTTACTTGGTTAATGGCATGGCGTCGGAACAAAATCCGAAAAATAAACATCAGCTGCCGTCGGGAGACGACAGCCGGTTTGGTGGGCCCGTTGCAGCACTTGCCAAAAATAACGGTAGCTGGCACGGTCGTGCAATTTACCGCCAAAAGAGATCGGCGCCCAATCAGCCTGACCGCCCGCCTGCATGATATTCGCAGCCAGTTCAATCTCCTGCGCCTCAGGTGCAAAAGCCTGCAGGATCGGCCGGATTTGCGCCGGATGAATACTCCACATGCGGGTGAAGCCGAAAGCACGGGCAGCTTGCGTGGCAGCCGCCTGCAGCAGCGCCACGTCTCTGAACTCGGTCACGACACAATGCGACGGCACCTTGCTATGCGCATGGCAGGCGGAGCTGATTTCCAGCTTGGCCCGTCGTACCAGCGGATGGGTAAACTGATCCAGGCTGTGCCAATCAGGGGCAGCATCGACACCCATCGCACTGGCAGGAATCGCGCCACCGTGGCTTGACACAAAGTCCATCAAGCCAAAACTGAGTGACTGAACCCGCGGGTGCGCCGCAATCTCGAAAGCGTGCTGCACCGCGGCAGGCGACTCAAGCAATACATGCAAAGGGAGGGGGTCGCATCGCCCGGACTGCGCCGCCGCCTGATCCACCCGTTGGACGGCCCGATCCACATCAAAGCGCGTCTCCACCTTGGGAATCATCAAATGACACAAGCCAGCCGCCGCGCCACCGACAATGATGTCCACATCCTGCTCAAACGCCGGATGTCCGACCGGATGGACCCGCGCGGCAACCCGATGGATCTTGCTATTCGCTATCTCTTTAGTAGCTGACAACGCTTGATTGACGATGGCTGCAACAAGATTGGCATGATTTTTTTCATCGCCAGTTGCCGCGCCGTCCTCGCAATCGAGCGTGACATCAAAAACACAAGAGCCAAACTCTGCAGACATTTCGGTCTGCAAAGCCAGGCTCTTGATCATCAGCGCCTCGACCCCGCAGTAATGGTCGCACACCGGCAAGGGTGTGACGGCTTGGGCACCGTGAAGGATGTCGCGGGGATGTTGCATTTAGGCGCTTGCCGTGCCGGGCTTGATTCGCAACCGTTGCTGCGAAAGCCCGACTGGGCCTCACCGCCATGGATCACGGTCCAACGCCGGGACGGCAGACTTTCTTACAGCAGGTGAGCCACACCCGCTTGCTCGTCCTGCAGCTCTTTGAGCGTCTTATTGATGCATTCCTGGCTGAACGCGTCAATGGGTAGGTCTCGAACCACCTTGTATTCGCCACCCTCACAGGTCACCGGAAAGCCAAACATGGTCTCTTTTGGAATGCCATATTGGCCGTCCGACGGGATGCCCATGGTGACCCACTTGCCGTTGGTGCCCAGCGCCCAGTCGCGCATGTGGTCAATGGCTGCATTGGCAGCGGAGGCGGCCGACGACACACCCCGGGCGGCAATGATGGCCGCGCCGCGCTTGCCCACGGTGGGCAGGAAGGTGTTGGCGTTCCAGTTCTGGTCATTGATCATGTCCTTGACACTTTCGCCCTTGATGATGGCAAAACGGTAGTCAGCGTACATGGTGGGTGAATGATTGCCCCAGACTGCCATTTTTTCAATATCAGCCACGGCTTTGCCGGTCTTGGAGGCGAGTTGGCTCAAGGCACGGTTGTGATCCAGACGCAGCATGGCGGTGAAATTCTTGGCGGGCAGATCAGGCGCGCTCTTCATGGCAATGTAAGCATTGGTGTTGGCGGGGTTGCCCACCACCAGCACCTTGACATTGCGGCTGGCTACGGCGTTCAGGGCTTTGCCCTGTGCGGTGAAAATAGCACCGTTGACAGCCAGCAACTCGGCACGTTCCATGCCGGGGCCGCGCGGACGCGAACCAATCAGCAGGGCGTAGTCAACGTCTTTGAACGCCGTCATGGGGTCGCTGTGCGCCTCCATACCCGCCAGCAAAGGGAACGCGCAGTCCTGCAGTTCCATCATGACGCCTTGCAATGCCTGCTGTGCCTTCTCCACCGGAACCTCCAGCAATTGCAGAATCACGGGTTGGTCCTTGCCCAACATTTCGCCAGAGGCGATGCGGAACAGGATGGCGTAACCAATTTGACCAGCTGCGCCGGTAACGGCAACGCGGACGGGTTTTTTGCTCATAGTGAGAACTCCAGTGTTGTGAAACGGGACCTGGTGGCTGCTCAAACGGGTTGCTTGAGCCCCTCAGAATGACAACGAGTTTACTCTGGAAAACCCCGAGTCGTCAATTTTGTCTTATGTCTTATATAAGATAAGATGTGTCGCAATATGCAACTCACATCTTCTCCATTGGCTGGCAACACACCTGTTGTCGCTGGCAGCATGGCGGCTGCTACCGCGCCCCTCGCACCGGCATTCAGCCCGCTGTACCAACAGATCAAGAGCCTGATCCTGAACAGCCTGCGCTCGGGCGAATGGAAACCCGGCGAAGTGATTCCCAGTGAAATGGAGCTAGCGCTACGCTTTCGGGTCAGCCAGGGCACGGTGCGCAAAGCCATTGATGAACTAGCCGCAGAAAATCTGTTGCTACGGCGTCAAGGCAAGGGTACTTTTGTGGCCACCCATGCAGAGCAACAAGTGCAATTTCGGTTCTTGAAACTCGTCCCTGACAGCGGCCCGCCGGGCAGCGAAGGCCCGGCCCAACGAGACATCATCGCGTGTCGCCGCACCCGCGCCAGCGCCGATATCGCTCGGGCTCTGGCACTGCGTACGGGTGATCCGGTGCTGCAAGCGCGCCGCGTGTTGAGCTTTGCCGGCACGCCGACTATTCTGGAAGACATCTGGCTACCCGCCATCCCGTTCAAAGGCCTGACCGCTGAACGACTGGCCAACTACAAGGGGCCGATGTACGCGTTGTTTGAGACCGAGTTCAATGTTCGCATGGTGCGTGCTGAAGAAAAAATTCGCGCCGAGCCCGCATCGGAAGGTCGTGAGAAGCTATTAAAAGTAGAGCACGGTACGCCCTTGTTGAGTGTGGAGCGGATTGCCTATACCTACCAGGACGCGCCCATGGAACTGCGCCGCGGCTACTATCGCACTGACACGCATCACTATCACAACACCTTGGGATGAGCGGTGAGCTTCAACGCCTTCTATGGCGCCCGCCATAGGACGGCTGACCAACTCAGCAAAGAATAAGCACGGATCGTGAACACATCTTTTGTTGCAGATCAAGCTGCAGCCAGCTTAGGCCAGGAGGCCCTCGACATTGCAATAGAATGTTCGCAGCTGCCGATACTGGTTACAAAGCAGTTACCCAAAACATAGAAAGCAAAGTATGTCCGAATCAGCGACAAGCACAGCAAAAAAGCGCCCCGAGTTCTACAACATTGGCGGTGGCGACCTCATCAGTTACCGATGGCCACTCGCCTCCATTGTGTCGGGTATGCACCGCGTCAGCGGCGCCATCATGTTCTTCCTGATGCCTTTCGTCATCTGGATGTTTGACAACTCGATTTCGTCTGAAATCTCATTTGACAAATTCACGTCCGTCTTCAATGCCGGTATGCTGGGCCTGCCCGGTTTCATCTGGAAGCTGGTCGCGCTGGGCCTGATCTGGGCTTACCTGCACCACTTCCTTGCCGGTATTCGCCATCTGTGGATGGATACCCATCACGAAGCCACCACCAAGGAATTCGGCAAATCGTCATCCGTTGTCGTGATGGCTGTCACGCTGGGTCTGACGGTGATATTGGGCGCCAAGCTTTTTGGTCTCTATTAAATTTATGGGTCAGGCCGTGCGCGCTGCTCCCCAACAATCAGGAAACTAATCATGTCTGTTAATTTTGGTTCTCATCGCCTCGTTGTCGGCGCTCACTATGGTATGCGCGACTGGCTGTCCCAACGCGTGACCGCCGTCCTGATGGCACTGTTTACCGTGCTGGTTCTGGCCCAGTTGGTATTTACCAAAGGTCCGATCGGTTATGCCCTATGGGCCGGTATCTTTTCTCCACAGTGGATGAAGGCTATTACTTTCACCGTCATCCTCTCCCTGCTCTACCACGTGTGGGTTGGCATGCGCAATATTTTCCAGGACTACGTCCATCCCTATGGCGTTCGTTTCGTCCTGGACGTATTTGCCATCGTCTGGCTGGTCAGTTGCGCGGGTTGGGGCATTCAAGTCTTGTGGCGTCTGTAAGAAACGTCCAAAAATTCGCACCCTGTGTGTTCGTAAAAATGGCTTGCAAGCTGCGGCTTGTTGCATCCAAAAACCGAGACTCAATATAAATCATGACTGCTACTTCCAAAATTACCAAGCGCAAATTTGACGTTGTTATCGTCGGCGCGGGCGGCTCCGGCATGAGTGCCTCACTGCAGTTGGCCAACGCCGGCTTGAACGTGGCCGTGCTGTCCAAAGTATTCCCAACGCGCTCTCACACCGTGGCGGCACAGGGCGGCATTGCCGCATCGCTGTCCAACATGAACGAAGACAACTGGGACTTTCACTTCTACGACACGATCAAGGGCGGCGACTGGCTCGGCGACCAGGACGCCATTGAATTCATGTGCCGTGAAGC
>DATCIC010000199.1:0-4252 GCA_036508025.1 Rhodoferax sp.
AGATGCGTCGGCGCAACGTGCGCCTGACCCACTACGTGGCCCCGCGCCTGCCCGCCCTGCTGGTGGACCCGATTCTAATCGAACAGGTACTGGTCAATTTGCTTAAAAATGCCGCCGAATCGGTTGATGTCGCCCAGCGGCCCACGGCACAACGCAGCGTGATGTTGCGCGTGGCGCCAACGCAGGTCGACCACAAACCGGTGATTGAATTCGCCGTGCTGGACTCCGGCCAGGGGCTCGCGCCCGAGGTGATGGCGCGGCTGTATGAGGCTTTTCATTCCACCAAAGCCGAAGGTATGGGCATCGGCCTGAGTCTGTGCCGCTCGATTGTGGAATCGCACCTGGGCCGAATGAAAGCCGAGAACCTCTACAATGGTTCCGAGTTGACCGGCTGCTGTTTCTCATTCTGGCTTCCCATGATAGAAGTGCTGCCACCGAAGGAAAACCTGCCAACCGGTCTGGCCAACGACAACCAAGGACACCCAAGTAAAACATGAGTTTGATACCAAAAAAGGGCACGGTTTACGTGGTGGACGACGACGAAGCGGTGCGTGACTCGCTTCAATGGCTACTCGAAGGCAAAGACTACCGGGTCCGCTGTTTTGAATCCGGCGAGTCATTTTTAAGCCGTTACGACGCCCGCGAGGTGGCCTGTTTGATTGTGGACATCCGCATGGCTGGCATGACCGGGCTGGAACTGCAAAGTCGTCTGCTGGAGAGCCACTCGCCACTTCCCATTGTCTTCATCACCGGCCACGGTGACGTACCGATGGCGGTGGACACCATGAAAAAAGGGGCGATGGACTTCATCCAGAAGCCCTTCAAGGAAGATCAACTGGTCACACTGGTCGAGCGCATGCTGGAGCAGGCCAAAGACGCTTTTGCCGAACACCAGAGCGCGGCCAGCCGGGACGCCCTGATGGCGCGCCTGACACTGCGCGAAGCGCAGGTTCTTGAGCGTATCGTGGCCGGGCGCCTGAACAAACAAATTGCCGACGACCTGGGCATCAGCATCAAAACGGTGGAGGCGCACCGCGCCAACATCATGGAAAAGCTCAACGCCAATACAGTCGCCGACCTGCTGAAAATTGCCTTGGGACAAACCCCGGTCAAAGCCTGACAACTCGGTCCGCCCCGCGATATCTCATATTTTTATAGCTGCCCGCGCATGCTCCATAAGGGCTGGCGGGCTTTTTTACTGATAGGAATGAAATCATGACAACGCAGAAATTCGGTCAAATCATTGATGGTGTCGCCCTCTCTGCCAAGCTGCGTGCCGATGTAGCCACCCGGGTGCTGGCGCTCAAGGCGCGCGGTGTGACCCCGGGCCTGGCAGTCATTCTGGTTGGCGAAGACCCTGCCAGCGCCGTGTACGTGCGTAACAAGGTCAAGGGCTGCCTGGACACCGGCGTGCGCTCGGTGTTTGAAAAGTACGAGGCCACCTTGTCCGAGGCCGATTTGTTGGCCCGCATCGCAGCGCTCAATGCCGACCCCAGCATCCACGGCATTCTGGTGCAGATGCCCATTCCCAAACACATCAACCCGCACAAGGTGATTGAGGCGATTTCTGTCAGCAAAGACGTGGACGGTTATGCCACCTTGAGCGCCGGCGAATTGATGACCGGGGCGCCCGGCTTTCGGCCTTGCACGCCTTATGGCTGCATGAAACTGATCGAGAGCACCGGCATCGATTTGCGCGGCAAACACGCGGTGGTCATCGGGCGCAGCAACACGGTGGGCAAACCGATGGCGCTGCTGCTGCTGCAAGCCAATGCCACCGTGACCGTCTGCCACAGCGCCACCTTGGATATCGGCTACCACACGCGCCAGGCGGATGTGATCGTCGCCGCTGTGGGCAAGCGCAACGTACTGACCGCAGATATGGTGAAACCTGGCGCGGTCGTGATTGATGTCGGCATGAACCGCAACGATGAAGGCAAGCTATGTGGCGATGTCGACTTTGCCGGCGTGAAAGAAGTTGCTAGCTTCATTACCCCAGTGCCCGGTGGGGTCGGCCCCATGACCATTACGATGTTGCTGGTCAACACCCTTGAAGCCGCCGAACGCACCGCCAAGTAACACCCATGACCAACCCCTTGCTTTCTTTCGACGACTTGCCCCTGTTTGACCAGATCAGGCCAGAACACGTAGCACCTGCCGTCGACCAATTGTTGGCCGCTGCCAGCACGGCGCTTGAAACCGTGACTGCACCTGACTTTCCGGCGCGCTGGAGCGACATTGCCAGTGTGCTGGATGTCGCCACTGAAAAGCTGGGGCGCGCCTGGAGCGCCGTGAGCCACTTGAACAGCGTGGCCGACACGCCCGAACTGCGCGTTGCCTACAACGAAGCCCTGCCCAAAATCACCGAGTTTTTTACCCGCCTGGGGGCCGATGAGCGCTTGTATGCCAAATACAAAGCGATTGACCCGACTTCACTGGATGCAGAGCAGCGCCAGGCCCACAAGAATGCGCTGCGCAATTTTGTGCTGGGTGGCGCGGAACTCGCAGGTGCCGACCGTGAGCGCTTTGCCGCCATTCAGGAGCGCCAAGCCGAGCTGGGCCAAAAATTCAGTGAAAACGCGCTAGACGCGACCGACGCCTTTGCCTACTACGCCCAGGCGTCTGAACTCGACGGCGTGCCCGATGATGTGCAGCAGGCCGCCCTGGCTGCGGCACAAGCAGAAGGCAAAGAAGGCTACAAGCTGACGCTCAAAATGCCTTGTTACTTGCCTGTCATGCAGTTCGCTCGCAGCAGCGCCCTGCGCGAGAAGCTGTACCGCGCGTACGTCACGCGCGCCTCCGATCAGGCCGCCCCACAAACCCGCAAATTCGACAACTCGGCCCTGATCAGCGAAATGCTGGCCTTGCGCCTGGAGGAAGCAAAGCTGCTGGGCTACCGCAACTTTGGCGAACTCTCGGTCGTGCCCAAAATGGCCGAATCGCCTGAGCACGTGGTTACCTTTTTGCGCGACCTGGCGACCAAAGCGAGACCATTCGCCGAGCAAGACCTAGCCGACCTGCGCGAGTTCGCCACGCAACAGCTGAACTTGCCCGACCCGCAGGCCTGGGACTGGCCTTATGTCAGCGAAAAGCTCAAAGAAGCGCGCTACGCCTTCAGCGAGCAGGAAGTCAAGCAGTACTTTCCAGCGCCCAAAGTGTTGGCGGGGCTGTTCAAAATTGTGGAGACGCTGTTTGATGTCAGCATCCGGGAAGACCATGCGCCGGTATGGAATGCCGGTGTCAAGTTCTACCGGATTGAGCGCGCAGGCAATCTTGTCGGCCAGTTTTACCTGGACCCTTCAGCGCGCACCGGAAAGCGCGGGGGTGCCTGGATGGACGACGTGCGTTCGCGCTGGTTACGCCCGGACACGCATCAACTGCAGACGCCGGTAGCGCATCTGGTGTGCAACTTTGCCGACGGCGTGGGTGACAAACCGGCGCTGCTGACGCACGACGATGTCACCACCCTGTTTCATGAATTTGGTCATGGCCTGCATCACCTGCTGTCGCAGGTCAACGAGCGCGACGTGTCCGGCATCAGCGGTGTGGAGTGGGACGCGGTGGAGTTGCCCAGCCAGTTCATGGAAAACTTCTGCTGGGAGTGGGACGTTCTGCGCCACATGAGCGCGCATGTCGATACCGGCGCGCCGCTGCCACGCACGCTGTTTGACAAAATGCTGGCGGCGAAGAACTTCCAGAGTGGCATGCAAACGCTGCGGCAAATCGAGTTTTCCCTGTTTGACATGTTGCTGCACACTGCGCACGATCCCGCGCTTGACTTGATGCCTTTATTGAACCAGGTGCGGGCCGAAGTGGCGGTGCTGCAACCACCGGACTGGAGCCGCACGGCCCACACGTTCAGCCATATTTTTGCCGGTGGCTACGCCGCCGGTTATTACAGTTATAAATGGGCCGAGGTATTGAGTGCCGATGCCTACGCCGCTTTTGAAGAAACAGTGGGCCAAGACGGTTTACCAAACGTGGAGATGGGCCGGAAATACCGGCAAGCCATTCTGGAAGCCGGTGGCAGCCGCCCGGCCATCGAGTCGTTCATGGCGTTTCGCGGGCGTGCACCCCAGCTTGACGCCTTGCTGCGGCATCAAGGCATGTCCGGGAAAAAGTAAAGCGAGTGCTCAAAATGAAAAACAGTATCCATCAAATCACCCCAAAAACATGGGGCGCCACTGCCGCCATTTGTGCGGCGCTGTTGCTGGCGGCGGGCCTGGCGCAGGCCCAGACGATCTATCGCGTC
>DATCIC010000200.1:0-2919 GCA_036508025.1 Rhodoferax sp.
TAACGTCGGCCCCAAAAACGCGCCCACGGTGTCAAGAGACTGGCGCAAGCCAAATGCGGCGCCGCGCAACTCGGGTGGCGCAATGTCGGCCACCAGTGCGTCGCGCGGCGCACCGCGAATGCCTTTGCCGACGCGATCAGCCAAACGGGCGGTGATGATCCAGCCACTGGACGTGGCCAGGGCAAACAGCGGCTTGGAAAAAGCCCCCAGGCCGTAGCCCAGCACCGCCAGCGGTTTTCGCTTGCCCCAGTAATCGCTCAAAGCGCCAGAAAACACCTTGATGATCAGCGCCGTGGCCTCGGCGGCGCCTTCGATCAGACCGACCACAAACATGCTGATGCCCAGCGTGGTCACCATAAAGACCGGCAGCAGGCTGTGAATCAGTTCGCTGGAAACATCCATCAGCAGGCTGACAAAGCCCAGCGCCCAGATGCTTGGGGGGATTTTGCGCAGCGTGGTAGTCATCCAGCGCTCTGGCTCAGTCAGAGGCTAGCGCACCAGCACCGCCGCATCGTCGCCACGCGCGGCAATCACACCAATCTCATACACGGTTTCATCTGCAGCGCGCAGTGTGGCGGCACAGGCGGCGGCTTGTGCCGCATCAATCACCACCACCATGCCAATGCCGTTATTGAAAGTGCGATTCATCTCGAAGTCGTCAATGCCAGCCGTTTTTTGCAACCAGGCAAACAGCTCGGTTTGCGGCCAGCTGCCCTTTTTTAGATGCGCAGCGGTGCCCTCGGGCAGCACGCGGGGGATGTTTTCCAGCAAACCGCCCCCGGTGATGTGGGCCAGTGCCTTGATGGGGTGGGCAGCCAGCGCGGCCAGCACGTTTTTGACATACAGGCGGGTGGGCTCCATCAGTGCCTGTTTGAACGGTTTTCCATCCAGCGTGGCCGGGGCATTGGCACCCGCGCGCTCAATGCACTTGCGCACTAGGCTGAAGCCATTGGAATGCACGCCGCTGCTGGCCAAACCCAGCACGACATCGCCGGGCTTGATAGCCGCGCCGGTCAAAATTTTGGACTTTTCGACGGCACCGACACAGAAACCGGCCAAGTCGTATTCGCCCGCCGGGTACATGCCGGGCATTTCAGCGGTTTCGCCGCCAATCAGCGCACAGCCGGACAGCTCACAGCCCTTGGCAACGCCGCCCACCACGGCGGCGGCGGTGTCCACATCAAGCTTGCCGCAGGCAAAGTAGTCCAGGAAAAACAAGGGTTCGGCCCCTTGCACCAGCACGTCGTTGACGCTCATCGCCACCAGGTCAATGCCGACCGTATCGTGCATATTCCACTCAAACGCCAGCTTGAGCTTGGTGCCGACACCGTCGGTGCCAGACACCAGAACCGGCTCCTTGTAGCGCTTGGGCACTTCAAACAAGGCGCCAAAGCCGCCAATACCCGCCAGCACGCCTTCGCGCATCGTCTTTTTGGCCAGGGGTTTGATGCGCTCAATCAGGGCGTCACCTGCGTCAATGTCAACGCCAGCGTCTTTGTAGGAAAGGGGGGGAGCAGAGGAAGCGTTTTTTTGGGTCATGAAAAATGCCATGAAAAATGCGCTGGCAGGGCGCGTGCAAGCAGGTCGTGGGTTGGAAAAAAGCGCGAGCCTGGAGCCCGATAGAATTTGACCAGATTTTAGTGCGACATAACTGGCGTAAAAGTTGGTCTTCGCTGAAACTTCTTTTTGCTTGCGACATCACTCGAACTTCGTTTCCAGGGTATGTCCTCAGATCGCCAGATGCAATTTACATCTACTTAATAAAAGAGAGTCACCACCGAACGCGAATGAAACAAATTGCCCTGGATATTGGCTTGGCGACCGGCCCCACGTTGAGCAGTTTTTTTGCTGGCCCGAATGAGGCGGCTTTGCGCCATCTGCAAATCTGGGTTGGCGACGGTGCCGGTGCAGCGGCGCGTTCACCCGTGCCGACTTACCTCTTTGGCAGCGGTGGCAGCGGTAAAACGCATTTACTCAAGGCGGTACAGGAGGCTTTGCGCGTGCAGGGCGCCAGTGTGGGCTGGCTCGACGCCAGCGTGCAGCAGCCGCCGGAATTCGATGAGCGTTGGGCGGCGGTGCTGATGGACGAGGTGCACTTTTACAACGGTGTGCAGCAGCAGGCGGCGTTTAACTGGTTCATCAATGCCCAAACCTGGCAGCGCGGCGTGCTGGCGGCCGGTGAGTTTCCGCCGGCTGACCTGAAATTGCGTGATGACCTGCGCACCCGGCTCGGTTGGGGCCATGTGTTTCAGCTCCAACTGCTCGGTGAGCCAGAGCGGCGCGCCGTTTTACGCCAGGCGGCCGATGCGCGTGGGCTGTTTTTGAGTGACGAGGTGATGGACTTTATGTTGACACGCTTCAGCCGTGACTTGGGCAATCTGATGGAGTTGCTGAACCTGATTGACGGCTACGCCCTGCAAACCAAGCGGGCGATTACCATTCCCCTGATCAAATCCATGATGGACAACACGTAATTGACAATCGACCCATGAAATTGACCCTTTTTGACCTTGATCACACCTTGTTGCCGATTGATTCTGATTACGCCTGGGGCGTCTTTACCAGCACCATCGGCTGGACCGACCCGCTGGAGTTCAATCAGCGCAACGATGTATTTTTTGCCCATTACCAGGCCGGCACGCTGGATATTCACGAGTACGTGCGCTTTGCTACCGCCGCACTGCGTGAGCAGGGGGAGATCAAGGCGCAAGTGGCGCATGCTGAGTTCATGAAAACGGTGGTGGCCCCTGCCATTAAGGAACAGGCCCTGGCCCTGCTGCGTCAGCACCAGCAGGCGGGCGACGCGGTGCTGATCGTCACCGCCACCAACGACTTCGTGACGCGCCCGATTGCGCAGGCTTTTGGCGTTGGTGAGTTGATTGCGGTTGAACTGGAGCGCGACACGGCGCCGGGCGGCAG
>DATCIC010000201.1:0-2221 GCA_036508025.1 Rhodoferax sp.
CGGTCCAGTGCAGCAACTGGATCAGCACAAAACTCAGGGCGTAGTTCAGCCCGGCATAAAACCCGCTCCAGAAAGCCGACAAGCCGAGCGATAGCACCATGAACTTGAACAGCGTGGTGAGTGACATCACGGCGCCGCCACCCGCTGCATCGCGCAGCATGGCACCGTATTCGGCCCGCGTGCGGGTGATGTAATGCTCGCCGGTCTCGGAGCTGCGCTCGGCTACCTTGGCCGCCAGCATCGACGAGTTAGAGGCAATCAGTGCGCGCAGGCTGCGCCGCGCCTGCCCCACCAAGACCAGATGCGCCAGCAGACGCGCGGTGCTGGCCTGTGGGTTGGCAGCCAGCAGGCAGTCGAGCAGGGCGCGAACGCGCAGCACCCGCTCACGCAGTTGGCGCAACTGGAACACCAAATTGACGGAAATGCCGTTGGCATCCAGATGGGTGTAAACCGACGCGGCCGCATGACGGCAAGCCTCCAGGCGGCTCAGGTACTGCTGCAGCGCGTCCTGGCGCTCGGGAGAGTTGACGTGCGGGCTAACCAGAAAGGCGACTTGCAGCGCCATGACGTCGCCGTCCAGGGCGTGAAAGGGGGCTGTCTCCAGCGCCGGGACGCTCATGCGCAAACGCAACTCCGGTGAAAAACCGGTAGCCCGAATCTGGCTGGTGCAAAACGTCAGCGCCTCAAGCAGCGTCGCCTGCCAGGGCGAGACGCTGCTTAGCTTGACCTGGGGCACCCAGGCACAGCTGCCTTCGTTGACGTCCAGGCAGGACACTTGCAGCAGCTTTGACAATCGCTTCAAGGTGGCGTCGTCCAGGGCGCTGATCCACTGGGCATCAAAGGCGTCGCACAGCACCAGGGCAAACAGGGCCGAGGCATCGGCGGTCTCGGGCGTGCCGGGCATCCATTTGAGGCGCAGGCGCTCGGCCAGTTCACTGGCAAAGGCGCTGCGGGACGAAAACCCATAGTCGGCCAGCAAGGCCGTCGCATCCACGGTGGAAAGCAGCACCTGCCACCAGACCTGCAGCTTGGCACGCGCATCCGGGCGCTGCTGCAGCGCGTCGAGCAGCAGCGTCACACGTGCCACCGCGCGCGGCACTGAATCGCGGCTGCCACGGACCCAGCGCAGCAGGTCAATCAGCCACAGGTGGCGGTGCGCCAGATGGGCCTGCGGGTCCAGGGCATCCAGCAGTTCAGACAGGTCAAATTTTGGGGTCATCGATTCGGGTTTCAGTGCAGGGTGCGCGTGCCGCTGGTGTAAGCGAACACATACAGGTCTTGCTGCGGTGCTGATTGGTCAGCAAGATAGCGAGGCTCGACTTCAACGCGAAATTGGTATTGGGACATGGGCGCAATGCTAACAACTCCGTCCTGAATTGACCGCAGCGGGCGCGAGAGACCGTTTAAACTTCATTTATGACCTACCGCATTGCCCCCTCCATTCTCTCCGCCGACTTTGCCCGCCTGGGCGAGGAACTCAGCCACGTGATCGCCGCCGGTTGCGACTGGATTCACTTTGACGTGATGGACAACCACTACGTGCCCAATCTCACCTTCGGCCCGATGATTTGTAGTGCTTTGAAGCCGCATGCCAAGACCGCTGGCGGCGTGGCCGTGCCGATTGACGTGCACCTGATGGTGCAGCCGGTCGATGCGCTGGCCAGTGCCTTTGCCGACGCGGGGGCGGATTTGATCAGCTTTCACCCGGACGCATCCGGCCATGTGCATCGCAGCATCCAGGCGATCAAGGCCAAGGGATGCAAAGCCGGCCTGGTGTTCAACCCGGCTGAACCCCTTGACGTGCTGGACTGGGTCATTGACGACATTGATCTGATCCTGATCATGAGCGTCAACCCCGGCTTTGGTGGTCAGAGCTTCATTGAATCCGCCTTGCGCAAGATCGAGGATGTGCGCCGCCGCATCACGGCCTGCGGCAAAGACATCCGCCTCGAAGTCGATGGCGGCATCAAGGTGGACAACATCCGGCGCGTCGCCGATGCCGGGGCCGACACCTTTGTGGCCGGCAGCGCCATATTTGGCAAGCCCGACTACAAGCCGGTGCTGGACGCCATGCGGCTGGCGCTGGAAACTGCCGCCTGACCCTCGCGCCAGCTCATTCTTCTGTTGGCGTTTTGGCCGGTGCGGGCCGGGCTGGCGCTTGAGTTTGGGCTTGAGTTAATTTTGGCAGCTCCAGCGTGACCGATACGGGCGCATCCAGGCT
>DATCIC010000202.1:0-7366 GCA_036508025.1 Rhodoferax sp.
GCGCCAGCCGCGACTTCACTGTCCCCTCGTTCAGCGACAGCACGCATCCGATTTCTTCGTAAGACATTTCTTCCACCTCTCGCAACAGTAGTATTTGCCGGTGCTCCGGCATCAGCTTCTTCAGGCTCGTGTCCAGTTGCCTCACCTCCTGCGTGACCTGCGCCTGATGCGCTGGATCGGGCTCCGAAGTGGGTGCATCAAACGAGTCCTCCAGCGGCACGAACTCGACCAGCTTGCGGTGCCGCAGGGCATCGAGCGCACTGTTGTTCGCGATCCGGAACAGCCAGGTGCGGAATTGAGCCTCGGGCCGCCACTGCGGCAGCGCCTGCCAAGCCTTGATAAACGCTTCCTGCGTCAGCTCCATCGCATCGTCGTGCGAACCGAGCATGCGCAACAGATAGCGGTGCACCGGCCTCTGATGACGCCGCACTAGTTCGGAAAATGCTTTCCGGTCGCCTGCTTGCGCGCGGCTTACCCAGCTATCTTCGGAACCATCGGAGGCCAACATATCAATCATTTCATCCTATAAACGAATGGCGTCGGAAAAAGTTCCTTGAGATGAATGAACGTTTATCCCATCAATGCGACAGGGTTTAAGGGATTGACCTTTGCCGTAAGAGGTATTTATAATACATCTTTAAAGCAATTCAAGTATATGAGCATGTTTCCCGATTGTCTGTTTCATCCGCTGCCGCGCATTGCGCAGTTAGCCCGGCAGTCGCGCGCGATTTCTCCCGCAACAAGTCCTACTGCGCCAAGAACAGCAGGGCTATTATTTTTTCCCAACCACAAGAGGTTTCACTATGAGTTCCTGCGCTACCAACCACGTCACCCCAGAAGCCATCTATCCGTTTGATGCGCGCGGCGTTGCCAAGCGTTTCCGTCATGCCGCCATTTTTGGCGCGCTTGATTCACTGCAACCCGGCGAGACCATGCGCTTTTGCAATGACCACGATCCAATTCCCCTATTGAACCAACTCACCGCCCGGTATGGCGATGCTGTCTCCATTGAGTACGTGCAACGGGAGTCGGGTGCCATCGTGATCGACTTCGCCTGTCTTTGAGGAATTCCATGAATTTTCCTGATTTTTTCGACCAGGTGCCGCGCATCACACTGCGTGATCCGCTCGCCGATTTACTGGGCTCCGTCACTGGCGGGCTAATGAGCTACGGCTATGCAGATGCGGTGCGACTGGCCGGGCATTCTTGCCCGACGGTCGCCTCAGCCTACTGGCTAGGCGTACGGGCCATCAAGACCTTGTACGGCGACGACATGCCCACACGCGGGGCCATCCAGGTGAGCTTGCGCGACCCACTTGAGACCGGCACCACCGGTGTGGTCGCCAATGTGCTGGGCTTGCTCACCGGGGCCGCCAGTGATGGTGGCTTTGCGGGCATTGGCGGACAGTTTGTGCGGCGCGGTCTGCTGCAGTTCAACGTGGATATCGAGACCGAGCTTCGTTTCACGCGAACCGACACCGGCCAGGTCGTGCTGGCCCAAGCCTATCCGCACCGCGTACCTGGCGATCCGCAAACCATGCGCCTGATGCAGCTTTGCCTCTCAGATCAGGCCACAGACCAACAACGCATTGAATTTGGACGCTTGTGGCAGCAACGTGTGCAGCGCATCCTGCTGGACCATGCATGGGACGATACCGTATTTGAGCTCAAGGCTGCCTGAGTACTACGGCAAGGTCGCATCTGCCAAAGCATGTCAACGCCACGTCCACGATGGAAGCCACGCAAAGGTACATCATGACGCGCACTGACCAAACTGCCGCCATGTCGCGAAAGCAGGTTCGGGAACGAGTCATCTTGGTCAACCACAGTTGCTCCACTGGAGCATGCTGCTGTTGATGCACCGCAAGCTGCCGCTGTGACAACACTTATCCAAAATTGTCATGCATGGCGGGCATCGCGTTCCATTCATGACGACGCACGCCAATGTCGATTGGCAGGACAAGACCCGGCAAGTTTCAATCACCTTTTTCATGGTTAATACATCACGTCATGATATAGATGGGTAAGCTGTGCTTGACTTCGTGAGGAGTCCCTGTAACTACACTAGCGGCACGATGCCGCGCTATAGCTAGCCACCTTCACTTATCAACCGCCCAAATAGGCGGCTTTGACGGCTGGATCGTCTTTGAGCTTTTCAGCTGGACCATGGACGGAAATATGGCCGTTTTCAAGCACATAGCCGTAGTCAGCAACCTTCAGGGCTGCAGCTGCAAACTGCTCCACCAATAGCATGGTGACGCCCTGGGCCTTGAGGCGCGAGATGATGTTGAACACCTCCTCAACCAGAATTGGCGCTAAGCCCATGGAAGGTTCGTCGAGCAAAATCACTTCAGGGTTAAGCATGACAGC
The DNA here is from genome assembly GCA_036508025.1 of Rhodoferax sp. Lineage (GTDB taxonomy): Bacteria > Pseudomonadota > Gammaproteobacteria > Burkholderiales > Burkholderiaceae_C > Rhodoferax. The sequence goes on from DATCIC010000202.1 coordinate 2,371, forward strand.
GCGAGCCATGGCCAGCATCTGTTGCTCCCCGCCGGACAAGGTTCCGGCCAACTGATGGGTACGCTCTTTCAGACGAGGAAACATTTCCAGCGCCTTGTCAATGTCGCCCTCCACGTCGCCCTTGGGCCGTGCGTTGGTGTAGCGCACAAAAGCGCCCAAGCGAATGTTGTCAACCACGCTCAACGTGGGGAACACGCGACGGCCTTCGGGCGAGTGAGCCAAACCACGCCGCGCGATCTGGTGCGAATCCAGGCCGGTGATGTCCTGGTCTGACAGCGTGATCTGGCCGGAAGTCGGCTTGATCATGCCGGAGACCGCCCGCATGGTGGTGGTTTTGCCAGCACCATTGGAGCCGATCAGGGTGACAATTTTTCCTTTGGGAACATGGATCGTTACGCCATGCAGCACCTGAACCTTGCCATAACCCGCCTGTAGATTTTCAATTTTCAGCATGTTGAATGTTCCTGCGATCAGTGCGCGCCTTCGCCGCTGCCCAAATAGGCCTCGACCACGGCTGGGTTACTTTGAACATCAGCGGGTTTACCTTCGGCAATTTTTTGGCCGAAGTCAAGCACCGACACCGTGTCTGAAATCCCCATCACCACGTCCATGTGGTGCTCGATCAAAATCACGGTGATGCCATGGTCGCGAATCTTCTGGATCATCTTGGTCAGTTCCGGCAAGTCGGCTGGCGGCAAGCCTGCAGCGGGCTCGTCGAGCAACAGCAAACGCGGCCCCAGGCCCAACGCACGGGCGATTTCCAGCATGCGTTGCTTGCCATAGGGCAGGTTGCGTGCCTGTTCTTCGCTCAGATCCGTCAAGCCAACAAAGTCCAGCAAACTCGCAGCCTGCTCTCGGGCGGCCGCGTCCTCGCGCAGATAGCGCGGTGTGCGCAGCATCACATCGAGCGTGTTGCTCTTGAACGTGTGATGCAGACCTACCAGCACGTTGTCAGTGACGGTCATCTCACCAAAAAGCTGCACGTTTTGGAAGGTGCGCGCAATGCCTGACAACGCAATGTGTGACGGTGTTTGACCGGCCAAAGACTGGCCATTGAACACCACCTGGCCAGCGGTGGGTTGGTAAATGCCAGTCAGCACATTCATCATCGTGCTCTTGCCCGAACCGTTGGGCCCGATGAGTCCGTGAATTGATCCGCGCGCAATGCTCAAGTCCACCTGATTCAGGGCTCTGAGGCCACCGAATTGCATCAGCACCTGCTGCGCATTGAGCAGCGGGCCTGCGCTGACGGGTGCCGCCTTGTGGGGAGCGGTCCAAGCGCGCACCTTGATGCTTGGGGTCTTGCCGCTGGCCTGCGCTGCGGGTTTGGCAAAGCGCGCGAACAGTTCACGTGCAAAACCCACAACACCATCTTGCAGGTAATAGACCACAAACAGGGTCATCAGACCAAAAATGGTCAGGCGCCAATCGGTGATGTTTTCCAGCCTAAAGGAAAACCCCGCCATGGCCATCGTGGCGAGCACGGGAACGGCCAACTCGCGCACTGTTTTGACTTTTCGTATGAAGTTGTAAACCGCCATGCCGCTCACGGCGACTGCCAGCACGGTTGCGATCTTGCGAAAGAGTTCGATGTCCGACAGCAAGCTGGGCAACATCACCACAATCGCGGCGCCAATCAAGGCACCCGAGCGGGTTTTCCGCCCGCCCATGATGACTGCCAGCAGGAACATGATGGTCAGCTCAAAATTGTAAGTATTGGGCGAAATATATTCTTCCGAATAGGCGTACAGCGAGCCCGCCAGACCTGCCAGTGCGGCACTGATCACGAAGGCATAAACCTTATAGCGGTAGACAGAAACACCCATGCAATCGCACGCCACCGGGCTGTCGCGCAGGGCCTCGAAGGCACGGCCCAGATGGGACTTCAGGATGCGGTGCACCACCACCAGCGCCAGTACCATCAGCACGGCAACCACGTAAAAATACTCGACCTCGGTCAGCTTGTGGCCAAAGAAGATCGGCTTGTGCACCTTGATACCAATCGGGCCTTCCGTCAAAAACGTCATCTCGTTAATCAGAATCTGGATGATGGTGCCGAATGCCAGTGTCACCATGGCCAGGTAAGGGCCGGTCACCCGCAGGGCAGGGAGCGCCAGCACGGCGCCGAACACAGCCGTGACGCCAATGGCGGCAGGAACGGCCAGGAGAAAAGGCACACCCAGCTTGAAGAACAGGGCCCCGGCGGCGTACGAACCGACACCGAACAGACCGGCATGACCGAGTGACACCTGGCCCGTGTAGCCGACCACAATATCCAGCCCGAACAGCAGGATGGCGTAGATCAATATGGTCTCGACGAGGTGAACGTAGTAGGGGTTGGGCACCAGCACCGGGAACAGCCCCAGGGCTGCGATGCCCACCACCGCCAGTAAGAACGATTTGCTTTGAATTTTCATGGTTACCTGTATCCGTCAAACCTTCTTGATGGCCATCTTGCCAAACAGCCCAGCGGGCTTGACCGCCAACACCAACAACAACAACACGAGCCCGGGCACATCCTTGTAACCGGTGGAGATGTAGTAACCGGTGGTTGTTTCAGCAATGCCCAGAATCAGGCCGCCCACAATCACACCCACCCCCGAAGTCAAGCCCCCGATGATGGCCACGGCAAACGCCTTGAGCCCGAGGACCGAGCCCATCGTGGCGCCCGTCAGCGTCAGGGGCGCCACCAGTACGCCCGCCACCGCCGCCGTTACCGACGACAGTGCATAGGAGAAAGTGATCACGGCACCCGTGTTGATGCCCATGAGCGAGGCTCCATCCCGGTCATTGGATGTGGCAACCACGGCTTTGCCGTAAATAGATTTGCGGTTGAATAGCTCAACCATTGCCATCATGGCCAGCGCGCCAATCACCACCACGATTTCCATGGGCAGCACATTGGCGCCCAGAAATTTGATAGGAGCTTCTGGCAATGGGGATGGGAACTTCAGGTCATCCTTTCCCCAGATGTTTTCTGCCACATTTTTGAAAATGATGGCCAGTGCGATGGTGGACATGATCCATCCAAATTCGCTCTTGATCTTGATGGCGGGTCGCACGCCAATCCACTCCACAAAAGCGCCTTGCGCTGCGCCAAAGATGGCCACCAGCGGAATCATCAGCCAGTAATTCAAATAAGGGCCGCCGTGAATTGTCCCGACCAGTGACAGGCCTACCAGTGCGCCCAGCATCAAGGACTCACCTTGGCCGAAATTCAGAGTGCCAGAGGTCGCAAAAGTGAGCTGATAGCCAAAGGCGATTACGCCGTATATCATGCCCAGCGCGATGCCGCTGTAGATCAGTTGCAAAAAAATGTCCATGCCAAATCCCAATTGAAATCAGGGTGATCCCGAGAAAAGAGGACTGAGATTTTCAAGAAGCCAGGATGGCTTCTTGAACTCAGTTAAAACTCCAAGCGTTGATTACTTGGCAGCCTTGGTGCGGACTTCGCCGCCCTTTTTCTTGTCCTCGTCATAGGCGTAAATCACCTTGCCATCCTGCACCTTGCCAATCACTGGCATGTTGATGGTGATAGCCTCATGATCTGTCTTGGAAAAAGGCTTGTTGTAGGTGGTGACAACACCTTCGACTGGGGTCTTCAAGTCTTCCAATGCTGCCAGCACTTTGGGGCCTTCCGTTGAGCCGGCTTGTTTGATAGCTGCGGCCAGCAAATAGATCGAATCGTAGCCTTGTGCTGCAGACACTGGTGACGGAATGCGAGTCACCTTGTATGTCTTTTGGTAGGCATCAATGAAACTCTTGCGCTTGGGCGTGTTGCCTTCTTGAATAAAGGTTTGTGGCATCAGGGCACCGTCGGCATTTTTACCGGCGTTGTCAATGAAGTTACCCATGGACAAGGTCCAAGAACCCATCATTGGAACCTTCCAGCCCAGCTTGATCATGCCGTTGGCAATTTGCGCCAGTTCCGGGCCAATGCCATAGGTGATCACGACCTGTGCGCCAGCTTCTTTGGCCTTGAGCAACTGCGGTGTCATATCGACATCCTTGATGTTGTACTTTTCTGTGGCAACAGCGGTAATGCCCTTGGCAGCCAAGGCTTTTTCCAGATCCGCACGGCCAAGCTGGCCGTAGTTGGTGGAGTCTGCCAGGATGGCGACCTTGGTGTATTTGCGACGACCAATGACTTCTTCCACAATCAAGGTTGACTGGATGGTGTCATTGGCTGAGTTGCGAAACACGTAGTTTTGCGGCTGATCGGCAAACTGCTGGGTGATGGTGGTGGCCGTGGCCACGTTGTTCATCACCGGAATCTTGGCTTCCTGGTAAAAACGCTGTGACGCCAGCGATACGCCGGAGTTGATGTAGCCCACCGTGGCCACTACTTTTTCTTTGTTGATCAGCTCTTGGGCGATTTGCACACCGCGCTCGTTTTTGGCTTCATCATCACGCTCGATCATCTCGATCTTGCGACCCAATACACCGCCATGGGCGTTGATTTCGGTCACGGCCAACTTGGCACCGTCGCGCATCGAAACGCCCATGGGGCTGGAGCCGCCGGTGAGCGGCCCTTGCAAGCCAATTTTGATGTTGTCAGCAGCCAAGCTCATGGATGCGACAGCGAGTGCGACTGAGCTCAATGCAATGGTGCGAAAAAGTTTCATGAAAGTCTCCTAATGGTTTTGAGGTTGCGGGAAAAAGAAAAAATTTAGTCAGCGGCCACTGATGCCAGCTCTGCCAAGGAAGCAAGCAAGTCACCAAAGCGCTCACCCTGCACCACTACATGCGCACGCAATGCAATGGCTGCCGAATCTGCATCACCAGCGGCGATAAAACGCAGAATGGACTTGTGCTCCTTGAGTGACACAGCCATACGCTTTCTCACCCGCAACTGCAAGCGCCGGTAAGGGCGCAATCTGCGGTGCAGCTGAAAGGCTTGTTCACACAAAAATTTGTTATGGCTGCCCGCGTAAATGGCCGCGTGGAATTGCTCGTTGCGGTAAAAATAACTGTCAGTGTCCTGCGCTGCACGTGC
>DATCIC010000203.1:0-3098 GCA_036508025.1 Rhodoferax sp.
GCCATTGCCGTCTTCTGCAAGGACGAGCCACAGCGCCTGATTGGCGCGCGGGCGGGGTCGCCGCTGATTCTGGGTGTGGGCCAGGACGGCCAGGAGCACTTCTTGGCCAGTGATGCGATGGCACTGGCCGGCGTCACTGACCAGATCGTCTACTTGGACGAAGGCGACATCGTCGACATCCAACTCGGCAAATATTGGCTGTTTGACAAACAAGGCAAGCCGGTCGCAGCCGCGCAGCGTCCGGTAAAAACCGTGCACGCGCACAGCGGCGCGGCCGAGCTGGGGCCGTATCGCCACTTCATGCAAAAAGAGATTTTTGAGCAACCGCGCGCCATTGCCGACACCTTGCAAGGCGTCGACGGCATCGTGCCCGAACTGTTTGACCAACAGATGAACCATGCGCCAGGCAGCAACGCGGCGCACGTGTTCAAAGAGATCGACTCGGTGCTGATTCTGGCCTGCGGCACAAGCTACTACAGCGGCTGTACCGCCAAGTACTGGCTGGAGGCAATCGCCAAAATCCCCACCCAGGTGGAAGTGGCGAGCGAATACCGCTACCGCGAGTCAGTGCCCAACCCGCGCACCCTGGTGGTCACCATCACCCAGTCCGGTGAAACCGCCGACACCTTGGCCGCGTTACGCCACGCCCAGAGTCTGGGCATGACGCACACACTGACCATCTGCAACGTGGCCACCAGTGCCATGGTGCGCGAATGTGAGCTCGCCTACATCACCCGTGCCGGGATCGAAATTGGCGTGGCCTCCACCAAAGCCTTCACCGCGCAACTGGCCGGTCTGTTCTTGCTGACACTGGCGCTGGCCCAGGCCAAGGGCCGCTTGAGCGAGGCAGAAGAAGCCCGGCACCTCAAAGCCATGCGCCATTTGCCCGCCGCCTTGCAAGCCGTGCTGGCGCTGGAGCCGCAAGTGATTGCCTGGTCCGAAGACTTTGCAAAAAAAGAAAACGCGCTCTTTTTGGGCCGCGGCCTGCACTTTCCCATTGCCCTGGAAGGCGCACTCAAGCTCAAGGAAATCAGCTATATCCATGCCGAGGCCTATCCGGCCGGTGAGCTCAAACACGGACCACTGGCCTTGGTGACCAGCGCCATGCCGGTGGTCACGGTGGCGCCCAACGATTCCTTGCTGGAAAAACTCAAGAGCAATATGCACGAGGTGCGCGCGCGCGGTGGCGTGCTCTATGTACTAGCCGACGCCGATAGCCACATTGAGTCGGGTGAAGGCATTCACGTCATTCGCATGCCCGAGCATTACGGCGAACTCTCGCCACTGCTGCATGTGGTGCCCTTGCAACTGCTGGCCTACCACACGGCGTGCGCCAGAGGCACGGATGTGGACAAGCCGCGCAATCTAGCCAAGAGTGTGACGGTGGAATGAGGTTTGATATTCTGAGTAACTGGTGGTTTTATTATTAAAGTCTGTAACTTAGCATTAAAGTCTGTAAAAGATCGGGGAATGGTTGATCGTATAAGCAAAGACGGCCAGCGGAAAATATAAGGGGCCAGCGATTGAGGTGCATTTGTCCATCTGACCTATATACATCTCTCCGTCGCCAGCTCCCGAATCAGCCAAAAACCAGCGGAAATTGTCTGGCGCGAGCAACTAAAGTCTTTGACAGGTCTTGGCCATCTGCTGACGTCCACGAAAGTCAGCTTTTGGAATCCCAAATAGCAAAGTTGGATTTGCTTGGAAGCAGCCGACCGCCGGCGGCTCCTGTGTGCCCAAAGCGGAAGTTGAGGTTTTCCGAAAGCGGGCGTTCGAAGCGCCCGTCGGCTTCGTGCCCGTTGCGGAAGTATCGGCCTCAGGTGGCGGCTCTGGTGCTCGCGAGATTCCACCTCCACCCTCAACAATGTGCTCTGCGGTAGGCTCAACTCCTCGTTACAACAGCCTCAAGGACGAAACGTGGCAATCAATCTATTCACTGACACTGGCAAGTCCGCCAGAGACTTTCATCCACAGTTCGTTTCGCTACGGGATTCGCCCGGATATGGGCCTGCTCGACGGATTCTGGGAGACATCCAGCATCACTTCGACGACCCTGACGGCAACTTCGTCGAGCAGTTCCAGACGACGGGGTTCGACTCCAGGACGTTCGAGCTCTTCCTCTTTGCGATGTTTCGCGAGAGCGGCCATACCATTGACCGGAGTCACCAGCGTCCGGACTTCATGATTTCGCGCGACGGCGTCACCGCTGCTGTGGAGGCAGTCACGGCCAGCCAGCCGTCTAATGCAGGCGTGCAGCAATACTTGGCGCTGCCAAAGGACCAGAACCCTTACGAACGTGAGGAGTACGTTAAACACAGCATCCCTATCCGTCTTGGAAGCCCGCTGTACACGAAGCTGAAGGCTAAGTACTGGGATGAGCCGCACGTGGCAGGCAAACCTTTCGTTATCGCCATCGAGGACTTCCACGAAGCTGGCTCCTTGGCCACTTCGTCAGCTCCCTTGACGAGATATCTGTTCGGCCAGGAGCAGAAGTGGTACCACGACGCTGACGGCAAGCTGGTCATCACCGAGCACCATCTAGACGTTCACAAAAATGAGGTGAAGCAGATTCCCTCAGGGTTCTTCAATCTGCCGAATGCCGAGAACGTGTCCGCCGTGCTCTTCACCAACACCGGCACCATCCCCAAGTTCCTGCGCATGGGGCACCAAGGCCCATACCGCGACCCAGACTTGAAGGTGCTGCGCATGGGAAGGTGCTACAGACACGACCCGAACGCGTCCCAGCCTGCACCCTTCATGTACGAGGTCGGTGACCCCGAGGCTATGGAGACTTGGCGTCAAGGGACAGTGCTCATCAAGAATCCCAAGGCGCTTCATCCGTTGCCTGACGAGTGGCTCGGGGCCGGTATCGAAGAGAAACTGATTGATGGCAAGAGTGTCATGACTTGGCGCGAGTCCTTCATCCCCTACGCCTCAATGACTCAAATACTACGCGGGATGCCTCGGAACAAGTTCGAGAAGCATGCGGGCGTACTTTGGGCGGAGTTCACCAAGGTCCACAATGAGTGAGCGAGCATGGCTGGACTCGCTACCCGCATCGGCTTACCGTTTTGACATGGACACCAATTGCCAGCGTT
>DATCIC010000204.1:0-7204 GCA_036508025.1 Rhodoferax sp.
CTTGATCACCACACGGGGCGGAATTTTGTTGATACTGCGCAACTCGGCCTCGGTCATGCCCACCCGTTTGGCGGCCTCGGCCGGTTTCATGGTGCTGGGAGCCCGCCAGACCGTCCAACTGGCGAGACGGCCACCGCTGAAGGTTTCCAGGTTGCTCTGAAAGATGATGGCGTTGTCCCAGGGCAGCAATATTTGCGGTGTGCCGGCCGCCAGAATGACCGGCCGACTGCCGCCCGAGGGGTTAAGCGCCTTGAAGTCCTCTAGCGTCACTTCAGCCAGTTTGGCCACCAGCGCTACGTCGATATCGTGCTGGATATCCACGGTTTGAAAGTAAGGGTGGTTTCCAATCAGGGGCAGACGTGCCTTGAACGCAAGTGGGTCGGCCACGATGTTCTTGATGGCCTGCAGCTTGGGCACATAAAGACGGGTTTCCGCCGGCATGGTGAGATCGGTGTACGAGAGGCCCAGGCCGGCACGCTTGTTTTTGGCGATGGCACGCCCGACGCTGCCTTCACCCCAGTTATAAGCGGCCAGCGCCAGATTCCAGTCGCCAAACATGTCATGGAGCTTTTGCAGGTAGTCCAGCGCCGCACGGGTAGAGGCCAGCACGTCGCGCCGCTCATCGCGAAACGCATTCTGTTTCAAATCGAAGCTTTTGCCGGTCGCGGGCATGAATTGCCACATGCCGGCCGCCTTGACACTTGAGACCGCCTGTGGGTTGAAGGCACTCTCGATAAAAGGCAACAGCGCCAGTTCGGTTGGCATGTTGCGTCGCTCCAGTTCTTCCACAATGTAAAACAAATATTTATTGGAACGCTCCGTCATGCGCAGGATGTAGTCGGGCCGGGTGCTGTACCACTGCTCGCGATCAAGTACCAGCTCACTCTCCAGATTCGGCATGCCGTAGCCGCGCCGGATCCGCTCCCAGATATCAGCCGGTGGGGCCAGTTGAGTTACCGCTTGGGAGGCAGCTTGCGCGGCCGTGATGGGCTGCAACTCGCCACTCGAAATGGCACCGGTGGCCTGGGTTCCTGACGTGGCGTTGGCTGATGAAGTTGGCCTGTGGAGGGCATCCGGGTTGATGCCGGTGCTGGCACAGCCGGTCAGGCACAGCAGGCAGCTCAGGCAGGCAACGTTAAGAAATTTCATCAGAACTGGTTCTTCCATTGGCGAAGGGCGGCAAAGATGCTCACCTCATCGCAGGCTGATGCGTCAAATGCCTGGACTGCCTGAATAACAGTCGCTTGGCGCGTACGCAAAAAAGGGTTGATCTGACGCTCTAGCAAGATGCTGGAGGGCAGGGTGGGTTGTCGTTGCAAACGCAATGCTTCGGCTTTAAGCGTGTAGTCGGTCAGCGCCTGATTGCTTGGCTCCACTGCGCAGGCAAATTTAAGGTTGCTCAAGGTGTATTCGTGGGCACAGCATACGCGCGTTGCGTCAGGCAGGGCCGCCAGGGTGTCGAGCGAGGCCAGCATTTGGGCCGGGCTGCCTTCAAACAGGCGGCCACAACCGGCGCTGAACAGCGTATCGCCACAAAACAGCAGCGGTGCCTTATCCACATCGGCACAAAAATAAGCGATATGGCCAGCGGTATGACCGGGGACGTCGATGACCTGGAAGTTCAAACCCAGCGCCTGCAACTGCTCATTACCTGTGACGCGGGTCAGGGGTTCGGGCATCGGTTCCCGGGCCGGGCCAAACACCTTGGCGCCGGTGGCCGCGCGCAAGGCAGCCACGCCGCCGGTATGGTCGGGGTGATGGTGCGTGACTAAAATGGCTTCCAATTGCAAACCCAGTTGTTGCAGGGCCTCGAGCACAGGTTGTGCAGCACCGGGGTCAACCACCAGCGCATGGCGTTCGTCATGCATCATCCAGATGTAGTTGTCAGTGAAGGCGGGTAGTGGAATTAGCTGCATGAGTAATCAAATTATAGGTTTGCATGACTGGTTTGAGTCGCCCACGGGGCGCTATCTGCTGGCGTGGGAACGTCGCCAGTTTGATCTGGCGGTGGCTGATATTTTTGGGTTTCATGCGCTGCAGCTTGGTTTGCCCGAGCTCGATGCTTTGGGCGCCAACCGCATGCCGCACCGCTGGTTGGCGACCCAAACCCCTACGCCAGGTGCGGCTTTTGTGACTGATTTCTCGGCACTACCGTTCTCGGCCAACAGTCTGGACCTGGTGGTTCTGCCGCACTCGCTGGAGCTGGCAAGCGACCCGCACACCACCTTGCGCGAAGTTGAGCGGGTGCTGGTGCCGGAAGGGCGGGTTGTCATTTGCGGTCTGAACCCGACTTCGCTTTGGGGTCTGCGCCAGCGGCGCGCTCGCTCGCCCCATCGGGTGGGTTCGCAGAAGTTGTTTTTGCCTGAAGCAGGAGAATTCATCGGCTATTGGCGTTTGCGCGACTGGCTGCGCTTGCTGGGTCTTGAGGTGGAAGTCGGGCGTTTTGGCTGTTACCGTCCCGCGTTTTCCAGCGAAAAATGGTTGCAACGGTTTGAGTGGATGGATCGGGCAGGCGCGCGCTGGTGGCCGATCCTGGGCGGTGTGTATTTTTTGGTGGCGGTCAAGCGGGTGCGCGGCATGACGCTGCTGAGTCCGGCCTGGAAGGCCTCCCGAGCCTTGGCGGCAGCTCCTGTTTCTGTAGCTAATAGTTCAACGCTGACGAGGGCTAGTGCCAAAAAATATGAGAAAACAAAATGAGTATGAGGAACCAGTTTTGAACGCAATAGAAATCTACACCGATGGTGCTTGCAAGGGCAATCCAGGTCCGGGCGGCTGGGGTGCCCTGCTCAAATCGGCGGATTCGCAAAAAGAATTATTTGGCGGTGAACTAGGTACCACCAACAACCGCATGGAAATGACGGCGGTGATTGAAGCGCTGTCCGCTTTGAAACGTCCGTGCCAGGTGACGCTGCATGTGGACAGTCAGTATGTGCTCAAAGGCATGACCGAGTGGTTGGTCGGCTGGAAGACTCGCGGCTGGAAGACGGCCGCGAAGCAGCCGGTGAAAAATGTCGACCTGTGGCAGCGGTTGGACGAGCTGGTCAGCTCGTCAGGCCACAAGATTGACTGGCGTTGGGTCAGGGGTCATAACGGCGACCCCGGCAACGAACACGCCGACATGCTGGCCAACCGGGGCGTGGAGCAGGCGTTGCGGCAACGCTGAATCAGCACCCCGATCTTTTCGGTCAGATGTAGCCCAATATCGTCCACCAGACGCCGCCCACCACCACCAAGAGCAGCAGGTTGACCACGCTCATCACCGCGCCTGCCGTCCACCACTCGTTCAGGGTGGTGTAGCCCGAGCCGAAAATGATAGGCGCGGTGCCGGTGGCGTAGTGGGTCAGCGACATCATCAGCGAAGACGCGAAGGCCAGCACCAAAGCCAACAGCATGGGGGGCGCGCCAAGGGCCACACCGGCGGTGAAGAACGCCGCGTACATGGCCGTGATGTGCGCGGTGGTACTGGCAAAAAAGTAGTGCGAATAGAAATAGACCAGGATCAGGATGGCGGTGGCCCCCATCCAGCCCAGGCCCAGATAGCTGATGCCGTTCTGGATGGACAGCGCGAACCAGCCCACCAGACCCAGCTTACCCAGAAACGTGGCCATCATCACCAACGCTGCAAACCAGATCAAGGTGTCCCAAGCGGTCTTGGCTTTGAGAATGTCGTCCCAGTCCAGCACGCCGGTCAACAACAGCAGCGACAGGCCGATCCAGGCCGTGGTCGTGGCATTGAGGTCCATGGCGGGGCCAAACAGCAGGGCCGGCACGCCGGCCCACATCAGCAGCATCAGCCCCAAAACGCCCAGCGTGATGTACTCCGAGGTCTTCATCGGTCCCAGTTTGGTGAGCTCGGTGTGCGCCAGTTCTTTGGCGTTGGGTGTCATTTTGATTTCAGGCGGAAAGAGAAAATACAGCACCAGTGGCATGACCAATAGCATGCACAGCCCCGGCACCAGCGCGGCCAACGCCCATTGGCCCCAGGTGATCTTGATCGCCGAGTTGGTGGCTTTGGCAACCAGATCCACGATCAGGGGATTGGGGGCCGTGGCCGTGATGAACATGGCCGAGGTGATGGGGTTGGTGTTGTAGTTGACCAGCGCCAGATAGCGGCCAATTTTCTTCGATGTGCCCAGGTCGGGGCTGGAGCCGAAGGCATCCGCGATCGAACGCATGATGGGGTGAATGATGGCCCCGCCGCGTGCCGTGTTACTGGGCGTGACCGGGGCAATAACCAATTCGGACAGAACCAGGCTGTAGGCTACGCCTATGGTTTTCTTGCCAAACAGCGAAATGAAGTTGTAGCCAATTCGCGTACCGAGTCCGGTTTTGGTCAAGGCCACCGAGATCATCACGGCAATGGCAATCAACCAGATCAAGGGATTGGAAAAACCACTCAAGGCATCGGCAATCGCGCCTTCCGGTTTGCCGGGCCGGGTCACCTCTGTAATGGCCACCAAAGAAATGGCCACGATCGACAAGGCCCCGATCGGCATGGCTTTGCCGATGATCGCGGCAATGGTTCCGATAAACAGCGCCAGCAAATGCCAGGCGTTGGGACTCACTTTGTCAGGGACTGGAATGACAAACCAGATCAGAAGGGTGATGCCCACGGCAATGGCCGTGGGTATCGGTTTGGGTAGAGAGCTCTTGTCCATTGTTTTTCCTTCCTGCAACCGGGCTGCGGTGCAGCCATGGACGGAAACAGCTTCGTTGGAGCCACTAAGGGTAAACCCGTTACTCCGTATGTCAGTGTAAGAAAATCGCAGGCATCAGGGCGCTATTTCTGCCCTTAACTTCTCAGTCATTTGAATTTGGGAGTCTCTATTTGCAGCTCAGTTGATCTGCATCAGCCAAGACCTAAATCACCCCCTCGAACATCATGACCTCCACCTCGTCATCCACTGCCACATCACCCTGGCTGTGAGGCAGCACGATCAGACCATTGGCGCGCACCATGGAGCTGAGCACGCCCGAGCCCTGGTTGCCGGTGGTCTTGACTCGCAGCGTGCCACCAGCATCGGTGCTGACCACGCCGCGCTGGTACTCGGTGCGGCCTGGTTTCTTGCGAATGGCTTCGCTGCTGCGCGCCTTCAGCAGAGGTGGCTCCGAGGCTGTGCTGCCCATCATGCGCAGCAGGGCCGGGCGCACAAAGGCCAGAAAAGTCACCATCACTGCGACCGGGTTGCCCGGCAAGCCAAACAAAATGGCATCCTTTGATGACTTTAAATTGCTATCATTGTTATAGCTCATAGTGCCCATTTCATGGGGGCTAGAGGCTAATTTGGCTTTAGGAATTCGTCCCACCGCCATGGGCCGGCCCGGGCGCATCGCAATCTTCCAGAAGGCGACGTCGCCGAGCTTTTTCATCATGGCCTTGGTGTAGTCGGCCTCGCCCACACTCACGCCACCGCTGGTGATGATGGCATCGGCGACCGAAGCGGCGTGGGTAAAGGCTGCTTCCAGCAGGGCCGGTTCATCGCGCACCACGCCCAGGTCGATGACTTCGCAGCCCAGACGCGTCAGCAGGCCAAACACGGTGTAGCGGTTGCTGTCGTAGACCGCGCCTTCGCGCGGGGGTTCGCCCAGACTCAGAATCTCGTCGCCGGTCGAAAAATAGGCCACCCGCAGCTTGCGCCAAACCGGTAACTTTTCAATGCCCAAACTGGCCATGAGCCCAAGCGCAGCGGGCGTGAGTAACGCTCCTTTTTGGAGTGCTGGCTGGCCTTGCAACAGGTCCTCACCCATGTGGCGGCGGTTGTCGCCGGGCTGCACTGTGCCTGGCGCAAGGGTGATGAGCTCTGTGGGTGGATTTTGGTCTGGGCCGTGGCTCACCAACTCTTGCGGCACCACGGTATCGAGCCCTTGTGGCATCACGGCACCGGTCATGATCTTGACGCACTCACCGCGTCGCACCTTGCCTGACCAGGCCTTGCCGGCCAGTGCCGTTCCCACCACTTGCAGGGTCAAGGGGCTTGCCGCTAGCAGCTGTGCCCCATCAAACGCATAGCCGTCCATGGCCGAGTTGTCGTGCGGCGGCACACTAATGGGCGAGATCACATCCGCTGCCAGCACGCGGCCCAGGGCCTGAAAAATACCCACTTCTTCATGCTGTGTCACGGGCTCTACCAGGCGCGCCAAGAAGGCGCTGACGGTATCCGCGCTCAAGGCTTGCGGGTCGTAGCCCGCCAACTCAGCGGCGATGCTTTCCATGGATTTCATGTGGGGTTGTTTTCCAGTTGCTGCAAATCCGCCAGCGTGTTGGCGTTGAAGAACGCGCGCGGGTCGTCATGGGGCAGATCAAATGGCACCAGCGCTGTCTTGTGCAAGGCAGTCCAAGCATCGATCTTGCGCCCGCCAGCCTGAGTGAACCTGACCAGACTCTCCAGTAGCTCAACGCGCAGCAGGCAAAACACCGGCTGGGGGCGCAGGCTCACTTGGCCGTCTTTGCCAGATTCAGGCGCTGCAGCCATGGCAATGTCGGCGTTTTCGGCTTCCAGTGCAGCTGCCAGGCGGGGCACCAGGTCAAGGGGTAGCAGCGGCGTATCGCAGGGCACGGTGATCAGAAAAGGCGTTTCACAGTGCTCAAGACCGGTTAAAAATCCCGCCAGCGGCCCGGCATAGTCCGCCAGACCATCGGGCCAGACGGACGCGCCAAAAGATTCATAAGCCGCCAGATTGCGGTTGGCGTTGATGATGATCTGAGCGACCCCGCCACCCATCTGCAGGCGGGTTAGCGTGTGCAGCGCCAGCGGCATGCCGTTGAAGGTTTGTAAACCTTTGTCAACGCCGCCCATGCGGGAACCCCGGCCGCCGGCCAAAATCAGGCCGGTAATGTCTTGTGCAGGAATCAAATCAACCTCCGATGTAGCTCATTTCAACGCGGCGACCACCGGTACCGGCGTCAGGCGCCAAGGCGCTGCGCAACTCGGAATAGTGGTCGGCGCGGCCCTGCCAGATATGCCCGATGGCAGACGCCAGGTCGGCTTCGGAGGCGCTGTCGCGGATAAGGGCGCGCAGGTCGTAGCCTTGGGCGGCAAACAGGCACAGATACAGCTTGCCTTCGGTCGAAAGCCGGGCGCGGTTGCAGCTTCCACAAAAGGCCTTTGTCACACTGCTGATGACGCCGATTTCACCCAATTCCTTGTCGTGCAGGCCAGAGGCGTTTGCGTAACCCCAACGCGCGGCGGTTTCGCCGGGGTTG
>DATCIC010000205.1:0-3037 GCA_036508025.1 Rhodoferax sp.
CGCGCCAGCGCCAGCGCCCTTTCTTCCAGTATTCGTTGGGTCTCCCCGGCAGTCGGCGCCCAGATATGCTCGATGGCCGTGTGCGCCGCTTCCAGCCGCTGTTTGACCTCGCTCCAGTCGATTAGCTTGTTGTTTTTCCGTGGCGTCGTCGGATGGGTGCTCATCGCTGCATTCCTTTCATGCACTTGCCGCCGCAGGCTGCGGCAGACTTTCCAGCAAGGACGTGACAATCTCGGCCAAGCGCCCGGCCGTCAGCCCATCCGCTTCCGGCAGGGTTTCGTCCGGCGGGTGCTTGCGTAACAGTTCAAGCGTATTTCTGAAATAGCGCTGCGCTTGCCGGTAGCGTCCCTGCGACTGATGCAGATTCCCCAAGCTGAAGTGAGCAAGCACGAAATCGGGATCGAGATAGAGCGCGCGCATCAAGGACTGGATGGCGATGTCGTGCCGTCCCTGCTCCTGCAAAATAGTGGCCAAAAGATATTGGTGTGCCGGATTAAGTTTGTCGGCCGCGATCGCCTGTTCGCACCAATCCAGCGCCTCGCTGAGCCGGCCCTGGTTGGCGCAGCTCCGCGCCAGGCGGGACGATGCCTCGCGCTCATCCGTTTGTGGGGCTGGCAGCTGGTCGGCCTGCACGTCCGGTATATGTGCAAGCACAGGTTCTGTCGGCATGACCGGCAGCAGCGGAAGTGCGACTTCAGCCACTTCAAACAACAGCGGAACCGGATGCCCGCTAACGAGCGGCTGCGACCCGGCGCCCGCCATCTTCCGGTACAGCACTGCACCCGGAAACTCGACTGGTGTGAACGAGGAAAACAAGCGATGCGAGGCTTCGGTTGGACTGACGATCAACCAGCCGCCGTCAACCAGCGCGCGGTAAAAATTGCCGGCAACCTGTTTTGCGCGCTGCGCGCTGAAATACATCAGGACATTGCGGCAAAAAATCACGTCCATTGCACTGGTGTTGTTCGATAGCGATGGATAAACATCATCGACAAAATTGAGGTAGGAAAACGTCACCATCTTCCGGATGCGAGGATGTATCTCGAAGCGCCCGTCTGCGCTCTTGGTGAAATAGCGCTCGCGGAGCCAGCCGGGCGCATCGCGAAACGACCATTCACCGTACACGCCATGCGCCGCCTTGCGCAGAAATTTTGGGTTAAAGTCCGTCGCCAGAATGGTGATGTTCCATTCTTTGAGATCAGGAATGAGCCGGTCGAGCAGTATCGCGAGGGTATAGGCTTCCTCGCCCGTGCTACAGCCCGCACTCCAGATGCGCAAACGCCGCTCATTCTGGCGGCGCGATTGCAACAGTTGCACGAGAACCTGCTCCCCGAGAATTTCCAGGCTCCGCTTCTCCCGGAAAAAATAGGTTTCCCCGACGCTCAAGTGGCTGGCGAGCACCTCGTTCATGTGGCGTGTCAGCGGGGCTGACAACAGCCAGCGCGCACACGACTCCCCGTCCGAAAAATTGAAATCAGGCGCTGCCGCAGCAATCCCCCGCTCAAGATCAGCCCAGCGTTCTGGCGGGAAGTTCAGCCCCGTCTGCGTAGCGACAAATTCACTCAGGCGAGATAACAAGGAGCCGGAAAGTGTGGCCTGCATGGTTTGCCTCAGGCGCTTTCCAGCACCCGATCCAGACAATCTTCTTCTTCCAGCGAAAGAAATTTATCCAGGTCGTGGATGAGGATCAAGCCATCGGTTTGTTTTACCACCCCTGCCACATAGTCAACGTTGGGGACGATATCCTCTGCCGCGATCAGGCTCTGCGCCGCACATGCGATGACATCCAGCACCGCGTCCACGACCAGCGCAACAGGCCGGCGCGCCGTGTGGGCGACAAGCAGTTGGTCGGTCAGGGCAATCTCCCGTGCCGGCAGGCAAAAACGCCGACGCACATTGATAACCGGAATGACTCGTCCCTGGACATTGACCACGCCAAGGATGATGTCCGGCGCATTCGGCAACGGGGTGATAGCCACCATGCGCACCACCCGGTCCGCCGCAGGCAAAGGCATGGCATAGCGTTGACCGCCCAAGGTAAAAATAACAAGGAAATCTGACTTCTTCATTGCAACCCAACGATGATAATTTATTATTGCACTTTCTGATTCGTTCTTGTGCTGCAGGCGCAGAGTCCGTGCTTACGACCATGTTGCCCCAGCGGACCCAGTGCGGTCGGGATAGTGCCAGCGTTTGCTGGAGTGGCGTTCAGCGGGGCATTGGCATGATCTGACGTTAAGCTGTCCGCACTCGCACTGCGCAAAATGGCGTTGGAAACTACAATATCTTCGACTAGCAGATTTTTCATCCGTTACGGCGAGTACCACTTGGCCGAGAATGTCCTCGAAAGTGGCGCCATGCTCTGAGGCCGATCCACCGGCAAATCAAAAAAATGCAAATCTGGAAATGGCGGCTCCCCTTGGTACAGGAGATCAGCGAGTCCGGCAGGGCCGGTATCAGCGGCCAATCCGACTTCAGGCTGTTGCGTAATTTCGCCACTGCCAGTCTGATCGCCTTTGTGGTGGTTGCGGTGTTGCTGGGTTACGCCTTTCGCACGCTGTCGGTGGATGCCCTGATTCACGGCTACCAGAGTGAACACGTCAACCATGCCAGGCTCATTGCCAATGAGATGTGGGATGACCACTTTGGTCCCTTGGTATTGTCGATGGCCGACAAGCCCGCTGCGCAGCTGCCGACAGCACCACAGATTCCCGCGCTGCACCAAGAAGTGCTGAAGCTTTTGAATGGCACCAAAATTTACAAGATCAAGGTGTATGACTTGCGGGGCTGGACGGTCTATTCGACCGAACTCGGACAAATTGGCGAGGACAACAGCAAGAATGCGGGCATGATCAACGGCTTGCGCGGTTTGAACAGTTCCGAACTGGTGCATAAAAATCAGATCAGCTCATTTGAGGGCGAACTGCAAGACCGCGATGTCATCGAGAGCTACATTCCGCGCTACGACCCCGTGACGGGTCAAGTCAGCGGCGTGTTTGAAATCTACCGCGATGCCACCTCTGTCCTGGTGGAGGTT
>DATCIC010000206.1:0-2739 GCA_036508025.1 Rhodoferax sp.
TGACACAAAGCCCGGGTGGACCCCGCATAGACGATCTGCTGCAGGCCTTTAATGTGCCAGCGGCCATTTCCCAGCGTTGAACCGAAACCCATACCCGCCAGCAGGACGGACGGCCTGGGCGCTGGATTCGGGCAGTAAGCAATTCGCCAAACCTGTGTCAAACGACACCGCCGTACTTGATAGCAACCAGAATGTCTTTCACGCGTTGGGCGCCGAAGGATGTTTTTGCTGCTTGCAGTGGACTTTCTCCGTCCAGCATGGGGTGCGCCCGGCGCAACCATCCCAAAGCAGTTTCTTCCGACTCAAACGTGTCATTGGCGATTTCGTCGAGTTCGAGCAGTCGCAAGACGCTCTCCGCCGAATGGGTCGGCAACGGCAAGTCCTTGGTGGACCGCCTGAGTGCGGTTGTCCGGTCCAAGTCCAGGTACTCAGCTACCTCCCCCTTGCCGATGCCAAGAAACTCCGACAGTGGATCGATTGCCCGACTCGAGATTCCGTTTTTGATGATGCCCAGCGCTTTTTCATTGTTGAAGGCCATCACGCGATGATTGACAACGATTTGTACGCCAGGCAATTTGCGTTCGGACTTACCAATAATCTGGAGATATTTCCAAACCGCAGCGCGCGCCTTGGTCCGGACAGTGAGAGGGGTTGGGGTGGCTTGTGCAGTCATGATGCAATTAAATCACAACCGTGATGCAATTGCAACAGAATAACCAATCAGGCTGGAGCAAAGCTCCGGCGCTTCTTGACGATGATGACTGGAGCCGGCGCTGCATGCGGAGTGGTGCGTTCCCCTGACTGAAACGAAGAGCCGTGTTCAACCGGCTTTGCGTTTCCAACAGCTCCTTTGATCTGAGAGCTGTTCAATGGCGTGATGTGGTCCCCGACAACCTGGACGTACTGATTGTTCTCAATCAGCCCCAGAGCGCCCACTTGTTGCCCGCGCTTAACGCTGCCAATCAATTGCAGCTACAACAGGTAGCATCACGCTCTTTGCCCCTGTCTGCTGAAAAACAAGACCATGTTGCTGACCCAGAAGTTCTCCTCGCTCAAGACCTTCGCCTCACAGGCGTGGGCGCTGACAAAACCCTACTTTACCTCCGACCAAAAATGGAAGGCACGCACGCTGCTGGCCGCCATTGTGGCGCTCAATCTGGCGCTGGTGTACATGGCGGTGCTGTTCAACGCCTGGAACAGGCTTTTCTATGATGCGCTGCAAAACAAGGACGCCGCCGTCTTCTGGGCGCAACTCGGGCGCTTCAGTTATCTGGCGTTCGGTTTCATCATCATGGCGGTGTACCGGTTCTACCTGACTCAGCTGTTGCAGCTGCGTTGGCGGGCCTGGATGACCCGCCACTATCTGGAGCGCTGGCTTGGCAACCAGGTGTTCTACAAACTTGAGCTGGCCCGTTTTGCCAGCCGGCCCGACGCCGACGGCCACAGCGGCAAGAACCCCGACAACCCCGACCAGCGGATTCAGGAGGACATCAACCAGTTCACCCGTGACACCATCTCGCTCACCATGGAGCTGCTCAACGCAGTGGTCACACTGGTCAGTTTTGTCGGAATCTTGTGGGGCCTGTCGGGAGGATTTGCCTTCACGCTGGCGGGTAGCTCATTCAACATTCCTGGCTTCATGGTCTGGATGGCGGTGCTCTACAGTCTGGTCGGCAGTGTGCTGACGCATTACATTGGCCGCCCGCTGATCCAGCTCAACTTTTTACAGCAACGTGTTGAAGCCGATTTCCGGCACCACATGGTGCGGGTGCGCGAGTACAGCGAGTCCATTGCCCTGGACCGCGGCGAGCCGGTGGAGCGCACACAACTGGACGGCCGTTTTGGCAAGGTGCTTGGCAACTATCTGGCGCTGATCAAGGCGCAAAAGCGCCTCATCTGGTTCACCAGCTTCTTTGGCCAGGCGGCGGTGGTCTTCCCCTTTCTGGTGGCGGCTCCGCGCTTTTTCAGCGGGGCCAGGCCTAGGCAAAGAACGTGGGCTGGCGGCTGGACTAGTCACCGCGACAAAAAACCTACGTTTCCTCATCCCAGATGGATATCCGCTTCGTGTCCTCGGCCAGTGCCGGCCTGGAAATTGTGGATGTTGAATCGTTGCGGCGGCACTACGCACTCATGAGGCCTGGTTGCAGTGTGGATGGCGCAAAAGCGGGGACCCAACGGGCGATGTGGGGCCCTTCACCGTCGGGAATACATGGAGGTCGATGAAATCGCAGGCTCTCAAGCGAACACTGCCATCCGCACACACTCTCGGGCTGCCGGATAGATCGCTTCGAAGTGGGTTTGCGGGTTCTTCCGTCCAACATGGTCGAACATAGTGGCCGAGGCCAACTTGCCGATTTCCTGCCGCGCACCGATCCGGCTGCGTCTGGACCCTTGCGACACCCGGACGATAACTGGCTATGCAATGCCGGTTGCGGCGACGAGCGCGCTGTCCGCGCTGATGAAGGGCTGCGCGCGCATCCACTTCGTCGCAACCCACTTTTCGCCGCGCTGCACGGCGTTGCTGGCATGCACCGAAGCATGGTCGAGTTCACCGAAGCGGTTGCCGTACTCGAAATGCACGGCGTGGCCGCGCTGTGGCGAGACCACCCAGCCGGCCGCAGGAAAGCTCGTTTCGCCGCCGGACGGCACGTCGTTCAGGTACATAACCAGCGTGCTGACGCGCTGGCCGCTGCGCGCGATCGAGGCCTGGTTCGCCGCGTTCGACGGCACCAGAAAGTC
>DATCIC010000207.1:0-7299 GCA_036508025.1 Rhodoferax sp.
AATGCCCTTGCCAAGGGCCATCGCCTCGACCGCCTTGACCAGCCGCAGGTTGGCATCGAAATTGGCGCCGCTCATGCGCGGATTGACTGACCGAAAATCACCGGCAGCCAAGTCGGTCGGGCTGGTGATTGCTCCTGTCAAGAATCCACGTCCCAAGGGACTGTAGGCAACAAAACCGATTCCCAGTTCGCGCACGGTCCTCAGGATTTCTCCTTGCGCATCCCGTGTCCAGAGAGACAGTTCGGTTTGCAAGGCCGTGATCGGGTGCACCTTGTGCGCGCGACGAATGGTGGCCGGGCCGGCTTCGGACAAGCCGAGCCACCTCACCTTGCCGGCGGTTACAAGCTCAGCCATGGCGCCCACGGTCTCTTCGATGGGCACATTCGGGTCAACCCGGTGTTGATAGTAAAGGTCGATGTGATCGACGCCCAGGCGCTTGAGGCTCTGGTTGCATGCGGCCTTGACATATTCAGGTCTGCCATTCACCCCAAGGAAGGAGCCGTCAACCCCTCTCATGTTGCCGAATTTGGTCGCGATGACGATCTGGTCGCGGACGCCGCGCAGCGCAAAGCCCAGCAGCGATTCGTTGGCACCCACACCGTACATGTCTGCGGTGTCGAAGAAGTTGATGCCTCGATCGAATGCCTGCCTCATCAGTCCCTCTGAGGCCATGTTGCTGGAAGGCCCGTAAAATTCGGACATGCCCATGCAGCCCAGACCGATGGCCGAGACGACGGGACCGTTCTTACCTAAGGTTCTTTTTTTCATGTTGGCTCATTGAGTTGAAGAATGGTCAGAAGGATGTGACTGGCAAGAGGTTCCAAGGCGGGATAGTTTATTGTCGCCAGTTCCAGTTGCGCAGCAGGGCGGCGCGTGCGGTGCCCTGGGGCCAGTGCCGAATTCTAGCCTTCATATTTCACGCAGGCTCTGTTGCAATAAGCATAAACGACAATCCGAGCCATGCTTGATTTCCGAAAGAGTTTGAAAGACAGCTCCCTGAACAAGGTCTTGAAACGACTTCACTACCCATTGGAAGTCATGCTCGCGTGCGTGCGCTGGTATGTTGCCTACCCGCTGAGTCTGCGACACGTCGAGGAAATGATGCAGGAGCGCGGTGCTATCAAAATGTTGCCAATGTTGGCAGCAGTTTTCCGGCGGCGCAAACGACCCGTGGGTCGAAGCTGGAGGATGGACGAGACCTACATCAAAGTATCCGGTCAGTGGAAGTACCTCTACCGCGCGGTTGATCGCGCTGGCGACACAGTCGACTTCTTGCTCACTGCCAAGCGCGACCTGGCTGCAGCTCGGCGCTTTTTGGAGCGCGCCATCAACCTACACGACGTGCCAGAGAAGATCACCATTGACAAGAGTGGCGCCAACACGGCCGCCATTGAAAGTGTCAAGGCTGACGCCGGTGTTGACATCCTGATGCGCCAGAATAAATATCTCAACAACATCGTCGAACAGGATCACCGTGCCATCAAACGGGTTACGCGACCGATGCTGGGCTTCAAGTCTTTTTTGACCGCTCGAATCGTCATCGCCGGAATCGAGACCATGCACATGATTCGCAAGGGGCAGCTAAACTGTCCGGCCGGATCAACCGCGTCCGCAGCAGACCAATTCTATGGATTGGCCTTCTGATCAGATGAACGCCAACTGGCTTCTTCGTGACCACCAGTCCTTAATGCAAAAAAAACCAGTTATGAGCCGCGATGCCCGATGATGAATATAACAACCGCTGGCGTTTCGTTGATTCAGGCCTCCGTTCTTACCGACGAGGCGCTGCTTGATCAGTTGCAGTGCGCCGCATTCGATTACTTCCTGAAGACAGTGAACCCCCTCAACGGATTGGTGGCCGACACCTCACGTGACAACTCGCCGGTCAGCATTGCGGTGGTCGGGTTTGCGCTGGCATCGTACCCGGTGGCGGTGGAACGGGGCTGGATCGAGCGTGCCGATGCGGCCCAACGCAGCCTCGCGGCATTGCGTTTCTTCCGCGACAGCGATCAGAGCGGCAGCCCCACCGCGACCGGTTTCAAGGGGTTCTACTATCATTTTCTCGACCATCGCACTGGCGCTCGTGTCTGGCGCTCGGAACTTTCGATGATCGACACCGCGTTGCTCATCGCCGGCGCACTGACCGCGAGCATGTATTTCACGGCAGATACAACCGACGAGATCGCGCTGCGTGGCCTGGTTGACTTTCTGTATCGCCGCATCGACTGGCGTTGGGCACAGAATGACGGCGACACGATCCGGCAAGGCTGGAAACCCGAATGCGGGTTCCTGCACTACGGCTGGGAAGGCTATAGCGAAGCTATTCTGCTGTACGTGCTTGCCATGGGTTCGCCCACGCACCCGATCGTGGGCGATTGCTACAAGGCATGGACTGCCACTTACCAGTGGGAAAACCTGTACAACTATGACTATCTCTACGCGGGTCCGCTGTTCATGCATCATTTCTCGCACGCATGGATTGATTTTCGCGGTATCCGTGACCGCTTCATGCGCGAGAAGCGCTCGGACTATTTCGAAAACAGCCGACGCGCCGTCTACATTCATCGCGAATACGCGCAGCGCAACCCGCACGAATTCGCCGGCTACGATGAAAACTGCTGGGGCCTGTCTGCCTGCGATGGCCCAAGCGATGAGCAGCCGGGGGTGTCCAACGAAACGCGCCGCCTGTTCGGTTATGCCGCCCGTGGCGTGCCGTATGGACCGGACGACGGCACCGTGTCTCCTGCATCGGTACTGGCGTCGCTGCCGTTCGCGCCCGAAATCGTCCTGGACACCGTGCGCAGCATGATCGCGCGCTATCCGGAGATGTTGCGCGATGGTCGCTTGTCGAGCAGTTTCAACCCGACGCTGACCGATGCCAATAAATGTGCATGGGTTTCCGCGGGGCACTTCGGGCTCGATCAGGGCATCGTGCTGATGATGATAGAAAACCATCGCACCGAGCGGATCTGGCAGTTAATGCGCGGATGCCCAATCATCCGGAACGGTTTGCACAATGCCGGATTTCGCGGCGGCTGGCTTCAAGCACCGCCCGTCGATGGAGCAAGCTGATGTCACTCCAGAACAACGCATCGATCATCCCACCGCAGCATGCAGATGAGCGCGAACGCCTTGCCGATGTGCCCCCTGCCACGTGGGAAAACCCGAAGCCCGCAGATCGCTACCACCTGGTGATTGTCGGTGCCGGCGCGGCAGGCCGGACCGCCGCGGAAATGGCTGCCACGCTCGGCGCCAAAGTTGCACTGATCGAACATCGTTTGATCGGCGCAGGTCGTCTGAACGCGGGTTCCGTAATACCATCGAAAACGATCATACGCACCTCGCGCCTGTACGCTGAAATGCGTGACGCCAAGCGCTATGGCGCGCAGATACCAGGCGATATCCGCGTCGACTTTGCCGCCGTGATGGAGCGCGTGCGGCGTATCCGTACCCACCTCAGCGGCGGCGATTCGGTTCGGCGACTGACCGCCGCCGGCGTGGATATGTTTTTCGGCGAAGTACGCTTCACCGGAACCGATACGCTGACGGTCGATGGCGAAAAGCTGCGCTTCAAGAAGGCCATGATCGCGACCGGCGCGCGAGCAGATTCCTCCGCGATTCCCGGCCTGACGGAGGCCGGCTACCTGACCAACGAGAATGTGTTTGAGCTGACCGAACTGCCGCGCCGCCTGCTGGTGATCGGCGGCGGCCCGCTCGCCTGCGAACTGGCCCAGGCTTTCTGTCGCTTGGGTGCACAAACCACCATCGTGCAGGACCTGCCCCTATTTCTTGGCGGGGAAGAACGCGACGCGGCACAGATTCTGTCGGACGCGTTTGCGCGCGACGGCATCGAGGTGCGTCTGAATACCAGCGTGGTTGCGGTGCGCGTGGAAGATGGACAGAAGCTGGTCGATCTGGTCAGCGACGACTATAAGTACACAATCGCAGTCGATGCGATCTTCATCAGCATTGGCCGTTCGCCGAATGTTGAAGGACTTAACCTGGAAGCTGCCGGCGTTGACTACGATGCCAGCGCCGGCATTCGTGCCGATGATTTTCTGCGCACCAGCAATCCGCATATCTATGCCGCCGGGGACGTCTCCCTGAAGGACAAGTACACACATACCGCCACAGCCTCGGCGCGCATCGTGGTACACAACGCGCTGTTGCGCGGTCGTGAGCGGTTGAGCGCGCTGGTCATCCCGTGGTGCACCTTCACCGACCCGGAAATCGCCCACGTCGGCCTGTATGTGCGGGAGGCCAACCGCCAGAGCATCCCGATCAAGACCTTCACCATCCCAATGCACGAAGTTGATCGTGCGGTGACCGACAGCGAGGATGGAGGCTTCGTGAAAATCCACGTCAGAGAGCGAACAGATCAGATTCTCGGCGCCACCATCGTTGCCCACCATGCCGGGGACATGATCAACGAGATCACCCTGGCAATGGTGGCGGGTATCGGTCTACGCACGCTTGCCCGGGTCATCCACGCCTACCCGACGCAGGCCGAAGCGATCAAGAAGGCGGCGGACGCCTACAACCGCACGCGTCTGACCCCTCGAATCGAATCGCGACTGCATCGCTGGTTTTCGTGGTGACGGGTCTGCTGTGCATACGCGCAAGCTGTCCTGTCACGCGGATTCATCATCACCGGACCAATCCAGGGTAAAGCTTGGACGCAATGACCAGCAGCAAAAGAAAAACAACTAACATTACGCCAAAGCTCATGGCCAAAGGGTACATGCCGTGGCTGCCTACGATCATCGAGTCCCGCAGGGCATCCACGAGATAGGTCAACGGATTCACGATGGCAATCACTTTGAGCCAGCCCGGCATCAGTTCGATCGGATAAATGGCGTTCGATGCAAAAAACAGTGGCATGGTCAACACCTGGCCAATGCCCATGAATCTTTCCCGCGTTTTGACGACGCAGGCAATCACCAAAGAGAAGGTCGCAAAGATGCACGAGCCCAGAAACACGGCGAGAGCCACGCTGACCATGGCCCAAAAATCCCACCGAATCCCCACATTCAGCGCCATGGCGACCAGATAAACCACAATTGCCTGAACCAGGCCCTTCAACCCTGCTGCGACCGCCTTTCCCAGGACTAGGGCGGTGCGGGACGCCGGGGTAACAAGGAGCTTGTGGATGATCCCCAGATCGCGCTCCCAGATGATGGCGATACCATAAAAGATGGCGGTAAACAGAATGCTTTGCGCGAGAATGCCTGGCGCCATGAAGTCAAGGTAGCTGATGTTGCCGGTCGGAATGCCACGCACCTTGCTGAAGACTTGACCGAACACGGCCAGCCACAGGACCGGCTGGACCGCTCGCGAAAACAATTCGGTTGGGTCGCGCATCAACTTGCGGATTTCGGCCTGTGCCACAGCGGCCGTTGCGTAAACAAAGTCTTTCATGCTCTATCCCAATCGTTGAGCGGTGCCCCGTGCCTCCCGAACCTCGCGGTAGTGGCCGCTCTGCTCGATCTCAACGCCACTGTGCGCCACGAAGACATCACTCAGGGTCGCTTCGGGGCCGATCTGGCTCTTGAGATCGGCGGGCCGACCAACCACTGCCATGCGCCCCTGATGAAGAATCGCCAGTTGGTCACACAGGTAGTCTGCCTCCTCCATATCATGGGTCGTGATGAGGATCGTCATGCCCGTGGCGGCCTTCAGTTCCAACAGACGCTCCCAGACCGTTCGCCGTGCGACGGGATCCAGTCCGATGGTGGGCTCGTCCAGAAAAAGAACTTCAGGTCGATGCAGGGTGGCTTGGGCGATTTCCAGGCGCCGGATCATGCCGCCGGAGTATGTTTTGACCAGATTGGCGGCAACGGACTCCAGGCCAGAAAAAGCCAAGGCCTCGTGAATACGGGCGTCCCGCTCGGCGCCCCGCAACCCATACAGGCTGGCCGACAAAATGAGATTCTCATTCGCCGTCAGCGCACCGTCAGCCGACAGCATTTGCGGTACATAGCCGATGCGTCGGCGTACTTCAATCGGTTTGCTCGCCACATCGAAACCGGCGACGGTCGCCGAACCGGATGTGGCATCCAGCAGGGTTGTCAAGATTTTGATGGCGGTGCTCTTACCTGCCCCGTTGGGGCCCAACAAGCCGAAGATGCATTGATGCGGAATTCGCAAATCGAGGTGATCAAGCGCGCAAAACTCATCAAAATTCTTGGTGAGCGCCTTCGTTTCAATCGAGTAGGTCGGCTTGGTGTTGTTCATGACCCGGCTTCAGGCAAAGTTGGTTTCGCACTTTCCATAAGTGTAAGTGTATCTGGTCGTGTCGGCCGTCCAGCAAGGTGCCGGCTCCATAAAAGAGGACCCGCGGACAAGTACACCCATACCGCCACAGCCTCGGCGCGCATCGTGGTACACAACGCGCTGTTGCGCGGTCGTGAGCGGTTGAGCGCGCTGGTCATCCCGTGGTGGATGAACGACGTGGCTGCGGCGTGGATGATGACCTCGCTTACCACCGTCCCGCTGTTCGTGGCGCTGGTGCAGACTGCCGGCACGCCAGTGTTACCCGAAAACCGGGTTTTTTGAACCAAGCCGTATTTTTCCAGTTAGCGCCTAAAAAACAAATGCCTTGCGTTCGCTGGCGCACAGAAGTCACGGCTTCATAGACTTATTATTTGCGTCTATCAGCAAACGATCAAAACAAGGTACATGGCAGCGATCCATGACCACAATATCTTGCGATGACCAAACAAACGGAGATAGGCATGAAGAGCAAAGCAGTTATCTCGGCCATCATGGCCGTGACGATGGGCTTGAGTGGTTTTTCCTTCGCCCAGGGAAATGGAAATCGACGAGACGACATTCAAAATGAACAGGTGCGACACGCCGGTCAGAAAGCTCGTCCAGACAACAATGCTCGCCGACCGACACCGCAGCAAAACCAGGGACGACCACAAAACAATGTCCAACGCGATGAACGTGGCGCAGGTCCAGACCATGCGTTTCATAGAGGTGGGCGACTTCCGGCGCAGTACCGCAGCAGGCAATACGTGGTGGATGACTGGCGTGGCCATCATCTGAGCGCACCCCCCCGTGGTTACCATTGGGTTCAGACTGGCGGCGATTACGTCTTGGTTGCAATCGCGACCGGGGTCATCCTGCAGTTATTGTTAAATAACTAGGCAGTGCGCGGTTTTCGAGTTTTGCTCAGGCGGCCATCAGCTGATCTTCAGAGGGCGGGTCATTGCGGCAATATTTGAGGCGTTGGTGCATGGATACTGCGCAGGCGTTCTGTTAGGCTCGCGGCCCTGATAAAAAGACCGCCGCCCG